>CAYOWM010000300.1:0-2758 GCA_964407635.1 uncultured Flavobacteriaceae bacterium | reverse complement strand
CAATATCCTGCTACTATTCAATAAATAGTTTTTCAAACAAATAAAAAACACACCAATATCTTGGTGTGTTTTTTTTGTTTATACTATCTCCTACTCATATAGATGTTTAAATAATACAGTAAGGTAACTAAAGAGGAAAGTGCAGCTACAACATAGGTTCTTGCAGCCCATTTCAGAGCATCTTTAGCTGCTTCGTGTTCTGTTTCAGTAACCATTTGTTTATTTTCTAACCAAGCTAAAGCACGATTACTAGCATCGTATTCCACGGGAAGTGTAACAAAACTAAACAATACAGTCGCAAAAAACAATATAATTCCGACTAATAAAAGTTGCGGAAACATATTTACGGTAAAAATTCCTGCAATTAAAATAAACTGTGCAAATTTTGCTGAAATTTGTACTGTTGGCACCATTTTACTTCTAAACTGTAACCAACTATAACCTATTGCATGTTGTATTGCATGACCACACTCGTGAGCAGCAACAGCTGCTGCTGCAACACTACGTTCATTATAAACTGCTTCGCTTAAATTTACGGTCTTGTCCGAAGGATTGTAATGATCCGTTAAACGACCACGAACAGAAATCACTTTTACATCATAAATACCATTATCTGTCAGCATTTTTTCAGCAATTTCTTTACCACTCATACCATTTTGCATCGGAATTTTTGCGTACTTTTTAAACGTACTCTTTAACTTTCCTTGCACTAATACTCCGATTAAACTAATTAATCCTATTAAAATATATCCACTCATAATTTTTAATTTTTAATACTTTTTTAAATTCATAAATCTTACTTTTACAGCAACATAAATTATACCATAAAATATAGTTGACAAAATGACATCAAAAACAAATATACTCATTATTTACACAGGAGGAACAATTGGTATGGTAAAGGATTATAAAACCAATTCATTACTACCATTTGATTTTAGTAATTTACGAAATAGAATTCCCGAATTAAATCAACTAGATTGTAATATAAAAACAATTACTTTTAAAAAACCAATAGATTCTTCCAATATTAGTCCAAAATATTGGGTTAAAATTGTTACTATTATAGAAGAAAATTACGAAAAAGCAGATGGATTTGTTGTTTTAAGCGGAAGCGATACCATGGCATACTCTGCATCTGCATTAAGTTTTATGCTTGAAAATTTAAGTAAACCAGTTATTTTTACAGGATCGCAATTACCAATAGGTGATTTACGAACCGATGCTAAAGAAAATGTCATCACGGCAATTCAAATAGCATCAGCAAGAAAAAACAATAAACCTATTATTAATGAGGTTTGTTTATATTTTGAATACAAATTATATAGAGCAAACAGAACAACCAAATTAAATGCAGAACATTTTGATGCGTTTAACTCGCCAAACTTTCCACATTTAGCGGAAAGTGGTGTACACCTAAAATTTCAAAAACACCTATTAATAAAAAGAAGGACAAATAAAATACTTAAAATAAGAAAGAAATTAGATGAAAATATTGTAATCCTTAAACTTTTCCCAGGCATTTCATTAAAAGTAATAGAAACCATTTTAAATACTGAATGCTTAAAAGGTGTTATTTTAGAAACTTATGGTTCTGGAAATGCTCCTACTGACAAAAAATTTATCCTATTACTTAAAAAAGCTATCAAAAAAGGAATAAAAATAGTAGATGTTACACAATGCATTGGCGGAAGTGTTATATTAGGACAATACGAAACTAGTATGCAATTAAAAAAAATAGGTATTATTAACGGAAAAGACATTACTACAGAAGCAGCCGTTACTAAAATGATGTATTTATTAGGCGAAAATCTTGAAAATAAAGAATTCAAAAAAGTATTTGAAAAATCATTACGTGGAGAAATAACTGATTAATAGGCTGTTAACTGTATTATTGAAAAAAAGTTTAAAAGATTAGTCAAATAAATTTTAAAAAATAATTTATTTTTTGTTTATTGTGCTATCTTAATAACTTAATAAGTTGTTTGGAGGGATGGCCGAGTGGCTTAAGGCGCACGCTTGGAAAGCGTGTTTACGAGAAATCGTAACGGGGGTTCGAATCCCTTTCCCTCCGCAAAAATTTGGTTGTTAAATAAAATTATGTATCTTTAACCCGTTAAATAAAATTAATTAAAACTCAAATTTAAAATGAAAAAATCATTAACTATTCTAACAATTACAGGTTTAGCATTTTTTGGAAATGTACAAACTATTGCTGCTCAAGCTGAAAAAGCTGAGGAAGCAGGATTTTCTTTACAATTATTAAAGACAAAATTCATTGAAGGAGGACCAGGATTCATGGGAATCGTACTACTCGCTTTAATTTTAGGACTTGCAATTGCAATAGAACGTATTATTTACCTTAATATGGCATCTACAAACCCACAAAAATTAGTACAAAGTATTGAAGACGCCTTGGCTGACGGAGGAATTGAAGCAGCAAAAGAAGTTGCAAGAAACACAAAAGGACCTGTTGCATCTATTTTTTACCAAGGATTAAAAAGAGTTGGTGATGGCGAAGGAGTTGACGCAGCAGAAAAAGCAGTTGTTGGTTATGGTGGTGTACAAATGGGACTACTAGAAAAAAATGTATCTTGGTTAACTTTATTTATTGCTCTTGCTCCAATGCTTGGATTTATGGGAACGGTAATTGGTATGATTGGTGCATTTGATGCTATTGAAACTGCCGGTACAATTTCTGCAGAAGTTGTTGCACATGGTATTAAAGTAGCCTTATTAACAACTGTATTTGGACTTA
>CAYOWM010000299.1:0-2758 GCA_964407635.1 uncultured Flavobacteriaceae bacterium | reverse complement strand
TTCTTACTAATTGTTGAATAGTAGGCATACTAATTGTTTATTTTTAATTTATTTTATTCGTCAAAAAAAAATGACAAACCCTTATTTTTAAGAGTTTGCAAATCTATGAATTATTTTTTATTTAACAATACGAGATTTATTATTTTTTTTATTTTTTTAAAAACAACATTTTAAATGTTACTTTTTAAGCGTATCATGTTGTTTTTTTATATGCTTTTTTGTCAATTACCATCTTTGCAATTACCTCTTTAAGTATTTCGGAAGTTCCTCCTCCGATAGGTCCTATTCTACTATCACGTAACAGTCTTGCTAATGGGTAATCTTCCATATAACCATATCCTCCTAAAAATTGTAAACAAGTATAGATAACTTCATCGGCAATTTTGGTGCTTAGCAGTTTTGACATTGTTGCCTCTTTAACTACGTACATACCTTTATTAAGTTTGTTTACAATGGAATAATTAAATTCTTTTGCCATTTCAATTTCACTAGCCATTTCGGCAATTTTGTGTCGCAATGCTTGAAATTGGTTTATTTTTTTACCAAAGGCTTCTCTTTCGGACATATACTTTATGGTATAATCTAAGGCAAATTCTGCTCTTGCATGTGCATTAATTCCCATAATTACTCGCTCTAAAGCAAAATGTTGCATAATATATCCAAATCCTTTTCCTGCTTCTCCCATTAAATTGGAAGCAGGTATGGTTACATTATCAAAAGCAATCTCTGCTGTATCAGATGCTCTCCAACCTAATTTATCTAGTTTTGTAGCAGTTATTCCTTTTGTATTTCTATCTACTAAAAAAATACTTATTCCACGATGTTTTTCGGAAGGGTCGGTTTTTGCTGCGACAACTAAATAATCGCTATACACACCATTTGTTATAAATGTTTTTGAGCCATTTATAATATAGGTGTCATTTTTTTTAATAGCTGTTGTTCGCATTCCTGCTACATCCGAACCTCCAAATGGTTCTGTAATACATAAACATCCTATTTTATTTCCCTCTATACTTGGTGCAAGATAGTTTTGCTTGATTTCCTCAGAGCCTTCTGCTTTTAAATGCGTCATCGCTAAATAATTATGAGCCCACATTGCTGCTGCAAAACCACCTGAATTTACTTTTTGTAACTCTTCTAAAAATATTGTCGTATAAAATAAATCTAAGTCTAGTCCTCCGTATTTTTCTGGATATACCAATCCGAAATATCCCATTTCACCAAATTTTTTATAAATAGAACTTGGAACTTTTCCTTCTTTTTCCCATTTATCTACAAACGGAACTACTTCTTTTTGTAAAAATTCTTTAAAACTTGCTCTAAAACTTTCGTGTTCTTCGGTAAAATACATATTAATATGATATTATTATTGTCAAATAAATAGAATTTAACAATACTTTTATTATTCGGTGGACAAATATAGAATTATTCTGTCGTATTTATCTAATGGAAATCCGTCTATTTTTTTTAATTCTTCTAAAGATTGAATTTCGGCAAATTCATCTCGATAGTTAAAAATTTTCTTTGTCAATTCGTAATCGATATACGGAAGGTGCAAAACTTGCTTAAATGTAGCTTCGTTAATGTTTAATTTCGTAATTTTTGGTTTGGATACTATTTTAAATTCTTTTAGTAGTTTCTGGATTACTTCTGGTTTTAAACCATAAACTTCATTTAATTGATCGGTAAACATAAAACCTCCTAATTGTTTTCTGTATTTAAGTATTCGTGCAGATAATTTTTCGCCAATTCCGTTTATTTTTTGCAAATCGGTAGCTGTTGCGGTATTTATATCTTTTATGGATATTGTTTCTCTTTCTTTAAAATCGGAATTATTTTTTGGTAAAGAATAATGTTTTAATATACGATTAACAACTTCGGGTTTTAAACCATACACTTTTAAAATTTGTGACTTTGAGCTAAAACCACCAATAGTGTTTCTAAATTTTACGATTCGGTTAGATAATACTGTTCCTATTCCGCTTATTTTGTCTAGGTCTAAAGCGGTTACTTGATTGATGTTTTTATTTGGATACGTTGTTGATTTAGTGTAATCTTTTGTTTTATTTACCCATTTTGGGAATTTAAAAAATGGTGAAATTTTAGCGAGTAAACTATCACTAATTTTTGTTATTTTTTGGAATTCTTTTGCGGAATTTACATACTTATTTTGTTTTCTAAAAGCAAAAAGACGGTCAATTTCGTCAATAGACATTCCTAGTTTTGAAGCTTTATAATCGCTTAAAAAATTTGGGTTGAAATAATATATTTTAGGTTTTCTGTTTTCTAATTCAATTGCTTTTAAAGAATCTATTTCTTTTTGAAAAGCTTGTACTTCCTTTGTTGTTAAATCATAGGTTTTATCAGTACTAAAATTTACTAAATAATATGTTACTTGTAAGCTTAGTATTAATATGGTTAAATACAAAATCCCATTTCTTTGTTTTTTATTAAACTGTAAGAAATGGGATTTTGTATCCATTATAATAATAATTTATGCTATTTAGATTTTATAGCTTTTAGATATATGTTTAATTCTTCAGTAATTTTTGGCGATAAAATAATTACACCAATCATATTTGGTACAACCATTGCAAAAATCATGGCATCTGAAAAATCAAGAACGGAACCTAATTTAATTGTTGCTCCGATTACCACAAATATTAAGAATAAAAATTTATATACTAAATCTATTTTTTTACCATGTCCGAATAAAAATTTCCAACCTTGCATACCATAATAAGACCAAGAAATCATA
>CAYOWM010000298.1:0-2769 GCA_964407635.1 uncultured Flavobacteriaceae bacterium | reverse complement strand
TCGCTTTTTTTAATATTGACATAAGCAATAAAATTTCTTATATGTGATAAAAATATTACAAAATGCAATGATAGTGATAACATTTGCAACAATAAATTTAGATAATTCCGTTGCAAAGTTTACTTTCTATTTACTGTTTAAAGGTTATGCTAAAACGCTTCAGTTTCTGCATTTTTTACACTTAAATCAAATTCTTGATATACTTCTAAAAGACTCATAATTGCAGTTAATAAATCTTTAGTTTCTAATAAGATACCAAAAAATAATTTTGTATTTTTAGGACTAGTTTCGGTTTTTTCTTTTCTAATTCTATTTACTTGTTTCTCAATAGAATCGGTAACTCGATTTAATAAACCATTTTTGTCTTGTAAAATAGACCCTAAATTGTCAAATGTTTTTTCGTTAAAAATTTGTTCAATTTTGGTTAGCATTTTATCTAAATCCGTATCGATATCTTTTAACTCTGCAATTTGCGATTTTTTAAGATTTTTATGATTATTATTTACATGCTTGTAACTAGATTTTGAGATATAACTAATAGATTGTGATATGTCTTGTAGGTAGTCTAAAATTAAAATGTAAAATTTACTTGCTTTTTCACTAGTATCATCTAAGGATTTTATAAAATAGAATACTTCATCTTTTAATTTTTCTACTTCATCGTTTAATTTAGAAATTTGCTTGTCGTTTTTCTTTAGTTTATTTAAATCATGACTAGCTAAATCCTTTGCTACATTGGTGTATAGTTTATTTACACGACGAATTACTTCCGAAATGTGGTTAGAGCTTTCTTCAATGACACCACTAATAGAAATTAGTTCGTTTTTATCAATGATGCGTTGTTTTTTTACTTCTTTTTGTTTTTTAGCAAATTTTATAGAACTACGCGAGAGTAAAATTGCAACTACGGTAAGCAAAATTCCAACCGAGTAAATTCCTCCTAAATTAATTAAATACAAGGCAATTGCTGCAGCAGTAAATGCTGTAATTGCCGTAGCAAACCAACCGCCAATAACACTTAAAACTCCAGCAACACGATATACAGCACTTTCTCTTCCCCAAGCTCTATCTGCTAAAGAGGTTCCCATTGCAACCATAAAAGTTACGTAAGTTGTTGATAATGGTAGATGATACGAAGTACCAATTGAAATTAAAATTCCTGCTATTACTAAGTTTACCGATGCTCTTACCGTATCAAAAGCTGGTAATTCATAAGTTTTAGGTTTTGGTAATGCAACTACTGGTTTTTCAAATCTGCTATTAATCCATTTTTGCGTATTTTTTGGTATAAAAAAATTAAAAAAGGCATTGATTCCCATGGCAGCTCGTACTGCAATTCTAGATGCAGTTGTTGGTTCAAATTTTTCATCACCATCACCTTGTCTAGATAAATCTACACCTGTTTTTATCACTTCTCGTGCTTTTTTAGAAAACCAAATAGTAAGTACCATAATAAATCCAGCAGCAAGTAATAATAAAGTGTTTGAAGGTACTTTTTCGGCAAGAACACCCATCATAAATTGATCTGCTTCTTGTCCTGATTGCATATAAAATCCGTAAGCATTCCAAGCACCAATTGGCACACCTATAAAATTAACTAAATCATTGCCCGAAAATGCCAGTGCAATAGAAAATGTTCCTATTCCTATAATAAATTTTAACACATTTACTTTTAAAAATTTTATTAAAATAAATGAAATTGCCGTCCAAAATACAAAACCAATAGCTAGTATTTGTGGGGTTTTTCCTTCTAGCAGATGCTTTATATCGCTATAAAATGCGGTTCCTTTTAAGCCTTTAAAAAAGATAAAATATGTTATTGAAGTTATAGCAAAACCACCAAATAACATATTTGCAACAATTCGTTTGTTATCGTATTGAAACGAATACACTAGTCTTGAGATAAATTGTACGATTGCACCTACTGTAAAAGCGACCATAACCGAAAATAATATTCCAAAAATAATGGTTGCGGCGGTTTTATAGTTAATATAGCTCCATATTGCTTCTGCGGTTTCGTTTGGATTTACCGAAATTCTAATAAAAGCCATTGCAACGGCAGCACCAAGTAATTCAAATACAATAGAAACGGTTGTAGAAGTTGGCATTCCGAAAGAATTAAATATATCCAGTAGTAGAATATCGGTAATCATTACAGCCATGAATATGTACATTATATTCTGAAAGCTAAACATTTCAGGATTAAAAATACCTTTTCTAGCAACTTCCATCATTCCACTAGAAGTGGCAGCACCAACAAAAACACCTAAACTTGCAATAACAAAAATAGTTTTAATAGGAATTACTTTTGAACCAATTGCCGAATTTAAAAAATTTACTGCATCGTTACTTACTCCTACGATTAAATCTACTACTGCCAAAACAACTAAAGCAGCTATCATTAAAATATATGGATTTTCCATTCTTTGTTTGTATTTGTTAATTTATACTACAAAACTAAACGCTTGATTTATTTAGTAGGTTAATTTAATGTTACTAAATTATGTTTTTATAACAAAATTTAATCAAAATTATATGTGGTAAGTACATTTTTTACTATCTTTACATCGTATTAATATAAAAAACGAAAAAGTTATGGCAGTAATGAAAGTTATTGAGGTTATGGCAAATTCTGACAAGAGTTGGGAGGAAGCTACAGTTAAAGCAATTAAACACGCTTCAAAAAGCGTAAAGCACATTAAATCTGCATTTGTACAATCGCAAAGTGTAGTCGTTAAAGATGGAGATGTTGCTGAGTTTAGAGTAAAT
>CAYOWM010000297.1:0-2780 GCA_964407635.1 uncultured Flavobacteriaceae bacterium | reverse complement strand
CAAAGAAAGGAATATATTTACTACTTGTTTCCATATCTAAACCTGTTGGTTCTGCAACACTACCAAAAGCAAAATTACCATATTTACCTGCTGTATATTTTATATATACATCTCTAAACCCTAAATCTCCATGAGCAAAATCTGTTTCTATTTTATATTTTAAGTTTTTTGCTACTTTACCTGATACAGAAAAATGTACTCTTCTAAATTCATTTTCATTCAATCCATTATCTGCATCTGCACGTTTTAAAAATTCATAATCATATTGAATCCTACCATTAATTTTTACAGTTGGTTTAAAATTAAATTTTTTTGTTTCCGTTTTTTTATCTTGAGCTTGGATACTCAAACTAAAAATTGCCATTACAATTAATATTACTATTTTTTTCATCGTATTATTATTTTGAATTATTTATAATTTTATTTAATGATGCAAAGTTCCAACAATGAAAAATTTCTATTTGTAACCTGAGTTACATTAAAAGATAAATCTATCTTTTAATTTTGCACGGTTAAATATAAACACTTAAAACACAAATAAAAATGAAAAATTTAATGAAATTAAGTATTTTAATGGTGTCTGTTTTTACAGTTACTTCTTGTAAAAATGCAGAAGACATTAAAAAAAGAGAATTGGCAAAACGACAAGCGAATACTCCTGTAAAAATTGTAAAAGCTATAAAACCAAATGGTTTAGGCGAAATTAGTAAAATTAAGGTAGCAGATTTTGCTAAAGTTATTACCGATAAAAAAGTACAATTAGTAGATGTTAGAACACCTAAAGAGTATGCAGAAGGCCATATTAAGGGATTTGTAAATATAAATTTTAAAAAGCGTACTTTTCCTGATTATATCAATGCTATTGATAAAAATAAACCTGTTGCTGTTTATTGCCATTCTGCAAATCGTAGTGGTAAAGCAGCATTGATAATGCAAGCATTAGGTTTTAAAAAAATATACGATTTAGATGGTGGTATTAAAGCGTGGAATGCTGCAAATAAAGAAATAACGACCGCTATTAATCCTGCAAATGAAAAATTGCAAAAAGCTATAAAGGAAAAAGAATTTAAAGGGCAAAATAAATTTGGTAAAAATCATCAAATAGGTGTTGCAGATTTTGAAAAAATGGTAAAATCTGGTAAAGTTACTTTAGTAGATGTTAGAACACCAAAAGAGTTTGCTCAAGGACATATTGATGGTGCTATAAATGTAGATTGGAAAAACCGACATTTTGCAACTAATATTGTAAAAACAGTTTCAAATGATAAACCTATAGCGATATATTGTCGTTCTGGTAATAGAGCAACAAGAGCAATGTATGCAATGGATGCTTTAGGATTTAAGGAGGTTTACAATTTAGAGCATGGTATTAAGTCATGGAATGCAGCAAATAAACCTTTAAAAACTTTAGAGGTTAAGGGAGATAAACATCATTTAGATGTAGCTAATTTTAATAACGCTATTGTAGGACATTCTGGTAAATTGATTGATATTCGTACTCCTAAAGAATACGCTGCATATCATATTCCTGGTGCAATTAATATAGATTTTAAAAACGATAATTTTGAAACAGAATTTGCAAAATTAAATAAAGATGTTCCTGTTTTAATCTATTGCCGTTCTGGAGGTCGTAGTGGTAGAGCAACAAAAAAATTAGATAAATTAGGATATAAAGTATATAATTTAGATAAAGGGATTTTGCAATGGAAAGAAAAAGGAATGAAAGTAGAAGGTAATAATGTTCACGCACAGTCTGGTGGCGAAGAAGGATGTTAATAACTGTTTTATTTGTGAAAAACCATCTATGATTTACTATAGGTGGTTTTTTTATGTAAATTTGTTTCGTGAAAAATAATAAACCTTTTTATGGTAGTTTACTTTTAATTAGCAGTTTTTTTGTTTTGTATCTTATTTTTTTTAGAAATACAAATTCAGAAACAGAATATAAATTAGTTGTTAAAAACTCCTCGTGTATTAGTTGTCATACGCCAATGTCAGGTTTTGCACCAGTTCATGCTCCTGATAAAATATCGTGTGTTTCTTGTCATTTAGGAAATAATACTTCTTTTAAAAAAGATAAAGCTCATGCAAATATGCTAGTTGTTCCAGGTAATTTATCTAATGTATCTAAAACTTGTGCAAAATGTCATACAGGAATAGATATTAGAGTTAAAAATTCGTTAATGAATACCATGAGCGGAATCATTAATGTTGATAAATATGTATTTGGAGAAAATAATAATTTAGATAGCATTTTTGCGATACATCATTTAAAAAATACATCCAATGCCGATAAGCATTTGCGAAATAAATGTGCTTCTTGCCATATAGGAAATGAAAAATTGCATCCAAATCCAATTACCGAAAAATCTCGTGGTGGTGGTTGTGTGACTTGTCATCTTAATTATAGTGATGCAGCTAAATATACGCACAGTGCTTATATAAATTCTGATAAAAAAGAATTACCAAAAGTACATCCTTCGTTGAATTTAAATATTTCGGATAAACATTGTTTTGGCTGTCATAGTCGATCTGGACGTATCGCTACAAATTATCAAGGTTGGCATGAAACTATTTTTAGAGATACACTATATAATAATCCTAATTTCAGAGTGTTAGCAGACAAACGAGTTTTTGAAAAAAAACATGCCGATATTCATTATAAAAAAGGGTTGAGTTGTATTGATTGTCATGATTCGTATGAAGTTATGGGTAATGGAAATACGTATGCTCACCAAGAGGAAGCAGTTACTATTTCATGTGCAGATTGTCATTTTAAT
>CAYOWM010000296.1:0-2783 GCA_964407635.1 uncultured Flavobacteriaceae bacterium | reverse complement strand
CGTTGTGGTGCATAAAAAACAAATAATCATAAATGGATAATTTCAAAAAAATAAGTAAAAAGGGAGCATTTAAAGACGAGATTTATTTTTTGAACAAAACATCTTATCCAAAAGACTTTTTACCCTTTTATGAAAAAGGGGAAATTAAGCCAGTTCGTATTTTTCAAAGTTCTGTAATCCTTCCTTTTCATATCCCATTAAAAAAAGGGACATGTGTAACAATGTATTTAGAAGATGATTTAGCTTTTACCCTTGTTTTTGGGGAAGTTAATACAACAGACGTATTTAGAGCAGGGATAGTTACAAATGAACCTTTTGAGATACCTATAAGTAGAACTGTGGCAGAATTTAACTTAATAACAGGTAAAAAAAAGTTTCATGAAAAAGAAGGAGATAAAGAATTTGATACATTATCATACTTGTTTGATTTGTGTATAGAAAAACTTAACTTTTTTATCACGAGCTATCTAATTACAACAAAAGACACATCTGTTCACCAAGTTACGATAAAAATGTTTGAGGTTTTTTCAATGTTTCGTTTTATTAATCCTGTAAATTGGAAATACAACCTTGGATTATTTTTATTTCATGGACACGCATCTCATAAAAAAGAAGAATTATCATTAGAAAAAACAAATGAAATAATTTGGTATGCAAGTGTTATTAATCAAAAATGGAACCCTTTTATATTAACAGAGGAATTAATGTTAAATGCTAAAAGAAATTTCTCAAAGGGATTTCATAAAGAGGCAATAATATATAGCCAAACAGCTTTTGAAACATTCATAAGAACTTTACTAACCGAACTTTACAAAGAAGAAAGTAAAACAATAGAAGAACTAAACCAAACCTTTAATGATTATGGATTTATGGGTGTATTAAAAAGAGAATTTCACCCAAGAATAGGAGGACGATGGGATATAACAAATGAATTAATTGGGATTGGGATTTGGTATAGAGACTGTTATTTAATTCGTAATAGAATAATTCACAGTGGATATTTTCCAGACTATAAGCAGGTTAGTTTAGCAATTGGTTCGGCTGAACATATAATAGGAAAAATTTTAGATTTAGTTCATTTAAAGAAAAAAAAGTATCCAAAAGTATTTGAATATATAAAAAAGAAAGAATAACGACACCACAACACCAGCTAAAAAATCATGCAGGCAAAATCGTAAACTGAAAACAAGAATAAGAAATAAACACCGCAAAATCTTTAATTTGATTTTGTAAATAATTTTAAAGGTAAAATTAAAAATTTGGCTATCAAGCAAATTGAAAAGTCGCAGTTTTAAACCTGCACGCTTTTTAGCCAAACGTTGGCAACAACTTTAGGACGAACAACAAAATAGCGTTACAATACAGTAAAAAAAACTTGGAATTATCAAAATATTAACTATTTTAGCAAAATAAAAAATATAATTTGAAAACTATTGGACACCATACTTGTAAAAAAGAAGGGAGTAAGGAAAAAGTTTTAAAGGAAGCTCCATATATCGCAGAATATAATTATGAAAAAGATAAACTTCAATTTTTAGGTACAGGATATTATTTCTGGGACAACAACATAAAAATGGCACAATTCTGGGGTAAAAACCATTATAATAATAATTATTATATTTTAGAATGCGACTTAAATTTAGAAAAACCATACTTTATAGATTTAGTTGGAAATAGAGGTGATATTTTGTATTTTTATAAATTAATAAATACTTTTAAGAAAAATGATTCTTATGATAAAAAATGGACAATTGGCCATTTTATTGAATTTTTAAAAAATAAAAATAATGAAATTGATGGTATATTCCCTTTTAAAGCAATACGTGCAATTGATTTTAAACCAACTAAAAAGAAAAAATTTATTTTTAACTTTACACGTAAAAGGAATAATTATACATTTTTAAACCCTAAAATTATTATTTGTTTAATACAAAAAAATAATGTAATTTTGCAGTCTAAAAGACTGATAGAATAAAAAGAAAGTACTTATGGACGCTATACAAAAAAAATCACTTGAATTACTACAAGAATATTTTAATACCCACTCAAAAAATGATGTTAAAAAAGAAATCCAAAGTATTTCTAAATTAAACATCGAAGGTGTTACTTTTGAAGAATACATAAATTCTTTTAGTAAAAATTACACATTTGATTTTGAACAAAATACTGTTGTGAACAATTCTGAATGGGTTTCTGTTTTTACATCTTTGCTCACAGAGACAATTTATGAAACAAATCAAAAACCAATAATTTATTATTCAAAAAAAGAAGAATTATTAACCTCCTATAATGAAGATCCTGAATATATATTAGCTGCTTGATTATGAAAAAACCTGCTATACAAAACTCTATAAAATTAATTGATTTTAAAGTTAATAACGTACAATATTCCGTTAAAAATATTTTTAACGAAGATATTAATGAGTTAAATGTTAATGTAGGTTTCAGTGTTGGCTTCAATGAATATATTAAAAATCAGTATTCTGTTGAATTTGAAGTAGAAATTGGAAATATATCAAAAGAATTTACTTTATTCTGTAAATCAATCGCTATTTTTGAAACTCAAAATGAAATAGATGAAAATTTTAAACAATCAAACTTTGTTCATTTGAACTCTCCTGCAATTGCTTTTCCTTTTATAAGAAGTTTTATAAATACAATAACATCTAATTCAGGTATCAAACCAGTTATTTTACCATCATTTAATTTTACAAAAGCTAAATAACTGTTGCCAATCGAGTAGATGGCTGACTACCGAATGGTAGCCAGTGCACCTCTCACAC
>CAYOWM010000295.1:0-2788 GCA_964407635.1 uncultured Flavobacteriaceae bacterium | reverse complement strand
TTAAATTAGTCTTTTTCTTTTTAGCAAAGGTAAAGTTTTGTGTAGAACTAGCATAATAATACTTTGTTAAAATAAATCCGATAAACGCTCCACCAAGATGAGCTACTTGTCCTCCAATGTTGTTTCCTGTCATTAATATAAAACTGAGTACTATCCACACCAAAGCAACTATATATAGTTTTACGTAACCTATAAACCTAAAACGCATGGTATATGAAGGTACTTTTGTTGCAACACCAACCAATAAAGCGGTAATACTTGCCGATGCTCCTATTAAAATATTTTCGCCTGAATTTGGTGTTAGATAATTAAGTGTGATAAAAAAAAGACCACCAAAAATACTTCCGAAAATAAAATAAATTAGAAACTGCTTTTTAGTAAAAAAGTCTAAAAACAAATTTCCGACATAATACAAAACTAAAACATTTGAAATAAAATGAATAAAATTTAAGTGAACGAAAGAATACGTTATAAAAGTATAAGGTCTATATAGATACAAATTTGTTTTTGAGGACAAGGAAACGTAGCTTAATAAATTAAAAAAAACACCTCTTAACACATGATTTCCTGAAAATTGAGCAAAAGTTACAAATACTAAAAACACAACTGTTAACATGTAAATTATTACCTGTAAAATAGTATCTTTTTTAAATTTCTGAAATATTTCTTTAAAGTAACTCAAGGTAATTTATTTAAAAAATGCTAATAAATTTGCTTTTTGCGATGCCGAAACAGACAATTCTTTTCCGTTTTCTAAAACAATCGTTCCTCCTTTTCCTTTTTGGTATTTTACAATAGCGTTAACGTTTACTAAATAGGATTTATGTATTCGTGCAAAGCCATAATCTGCTAACATATCTTGAAAATATTTAAGTGTTTTACTTACCAATTTAGTAGATGTATCTTTAAGAAAAATATGCGTGTAATTATCATCTGCCTTTGCGTATAATATGGTATCCATTGCTAAAACCTCAAAACCGTTTTGTGTTGGAATGGTAATTTTTCCGTTTACGGTTTTTATTTTCGGAACAAGTATTTTATCTTGAAAATCGGCTTCTTTTTCTTTAATAGAAACCACATAATCTACTGCTTTTATCAATTCGTCAATAGATATTGGTTTGGTTAAATAATATGCTGCATGTTGGTTTAATGCTTCTTTTGCGTATTGATTATAAGCTGTTACAAAAACAATTTCAAAATCTTGATTATCTATTTGTTCGATAAAATCAAAAGCATTTCCAAAAGGCATTTCTACATCTAAAAACACCAAATCTATTTTATTTTTCTGAATTACTTCTATTGCTTGATGTATGTTTTCAGCTTCATCTAAAATACTAACATTTTTACAGTATTTAGTAAGATAATTCCTTAGAATATCTCTACTGTTCTTTTCGTCATCTACTAAAATACATTGTAATTGCATAAAACAAATTTAAGTAAAGTTTTTAACTTGTATTTATTAATCTAATAAACTACTTTTATAAATTAAAACCAATAAATTCAATTAAAAGATTGCTACTTCGCACTTTCAGCTTGTTTATATATCTGATTTTAAAAAAACACTAAAAGCAATTTTTCATTACAAACTTGCTGCATATTCTAACAAATCTACAATTTTAGTTGAGTATCCGTATTCGTTATCGTACCAAGCAATTAACTTAAAAAATTTTGAATTTAGCTCTACTCCTGCTCCTGCATCAAAAACAGAAGTTCTCGTTTCGGAAACAAAATCTTGTGAAACCACTTCATCTTCGGTATAACCGATAATTCCTTTAAATTCGTTTTCGGAAGCATTTTTTACTAATTTTTTAATAGCATCGTAAGAGGTTTCTTTTTTAAACTTAACGGTTAAATCAATTACCGAAACATCTACTGTTGGCACTCTAAATGCCATTGCATCCATTTTTCCTGCCAATTCAGGAATTACTTTTGTTACTGCTTTTGCTGCTCCTGTAGTAGTTGGTATAATATTATTTATTGCACTTCTACCTCTACGCCATTTTTTTAAAGGTGCATCTACAGTTTTTTGTGAGGATGTTGCAGCATGAACGGTTGTCATTAAACATTCTTCAATTCCGTAGGCATCGTTTAATATTTTTGCTAAAGGTGCTAAGCAATTTGTTGTACACGAAGCATTTGAAAAGACAGTTTCACTTGCCTTTAAATCCGTATTATTTACACCCATTACAAACATTGGAGCGTCTTTTGAAGGTGCTGAAATTACTACTTTTTTTGCTCCTCCTTTTATATGTAATGCTGCTTTGTCTTTTAACGTAAAAAAACCTGTGGATTCGATAATATACTCTGCTCCTGCTTCATTCCATTCTATATCTTCCGGATTTCTTTCGGCTGTTACACGAATTGCCTTACCGTTAACAATTAATTTTCCGTCTTTTACCTCTACTGTTCCGTTAAATCTACCGTGAACGGAATCGTATTTTAATAAATATGCTAAATAATCTACATCTAACAAATCGTTAATTGCAACAACTTGCATATTCTCTCTTGCTACAATATTACGAAAAGCAATTCTACCTATTCTACCAAATCCGTTTATACCTATTTTTATCATTTTTTTGTTTTTATTTTCCTTTTCGGAAATAATTAATTGTTATTTTTATATTATCTCATTGCTTAAGAGCAACAATTGTACCAATAAATTTTATTGAAACCGTTGAATATTTGGGTTTTAAATAAAATGAATTTGGACTTACCAAATTACAAAAAAAATATAGTTTTATTGGGTGTTTTTTTTGAAAAAAAAATTATCCTCCAACACGTTTTACAT
>CAYOWM010000294.1:0-2803 GCA_964407635.1 uncultured Flavobacteriaceae bacterium | reverse complement strand
ATCAAATAAAAGATTTTTTGTGAATTGTTCGCTTTCGTAATGACCAATATCTACTAATAAAATATCTTTTTCGGCTTTGAAAAAATCATGATATTTAAAATCTGCCGAGATATAAGCATCTGCTTTTACATTTTTTGCTTGGTCAATTGCAAAAGCACCAGAACCTCCTAAAACTGCTATTTTTTTAATTTTTTTATTCTGTAAACTAGAAAATCGGATACCAGTAGCTAAAAATGTTTCCTTTACAATTTTTAAAAATTGCTTTTCGCTGAGTTCAATTGGCAATTCACCAACTATTCCCATTCCTAATTGTTGGTTTGTATTATTTAACGGGATTATTTCGTAGGCAATTTCTTCGTAAATATGATTTTTAAATAATGCTTCTAAAATTTGCGTTTCTTTATGCTTTTCAAAAAGTACATTAATACAAGTTTCTGGGTTAATTTCTAACTTATTTTTTTCGCCAATTACAGGGTTTGAAAAATCATTTCCTTTAAATGTAGAAACACCTGGATAATTAAAACTGCATTCGCTATAATTACCAATATTTCCTGCTCCTGCTTTGTACAAAGCTTGTAGCAATTTTTCGGCATTTTCTTTAGGTATATAAGTTGTTAATTTAGATAGCTCTTGTTTTTTAGGAAGTAGTACTTTTGT
This sequence comes from uncultured Flavobacteriaceae bacterium, assembly GCA_964407635.1. GTDB lineage: Bacteria > Bacteroidota > Bacteroidia > Flavobacteriales > Flavobacteriaceae > S010-17. The sequence goes on along the minus strand of CAYOWM010000294.1, from coordinate 2,146 downwards.
TCTATTAAGGTTTAGCATTTCTGCCATTTTTGCTGAAACGCCAATATTTGAATTATCTAAAGCAGTATGCATTGAAAAAATAGCAATGTCATTTTTTATAGCTTTAATAATAGTTTTTTCTACATAATTTTTTCCGTTAATTTTTTTTAGTCCTTTAAAAATAATAGGATGAAAGCTAACGATTAGGTTGCAATTTTCTATAATTGCTTCATCTACAACATTTTCTAAAGTGTCTAAGGTTATTAAAACACCTGATACTTTGGTGTTTTTGTTGCCTACAAGTAATCCTACATTGTCAAAATTTTCGGCAGTTTCTAAAGGAGCAATTTCTTGAATAAAATTTATTACATCTTTAATATACATCTATTTTTTGTTGTTAGTTGGTTATTTATATAAAAAAGAATTCCAATTTTTACAAATCGGAATTCATCATTTTAAGTTTTTCGGTATTTTCGGCTAATTCTAAGGCTTCAATAATTTTATCAATATCGCCATTAATTATATTACTTAAATCGTATAATGTTAATCCGATACGATGATCGGTTACACGACCTTGCGCATAATTATAGGTACGTATTTTTGCCGAACGGTCACCTGAAGAAACTAAAGAGTTTCGTTTTGCAGCATCTGCATCTAACTTTTTTTGAAGTTCCATTTCGTAAATTCTAGAACGCAATACTTTAAAGGCTTTATCTTTATTTTTATGTTGGGATTTTTGATCTTGGCACTGTGCTACAATTCCTGTAGGAATATGCGTTAAACGAACCGCGGAATAAGTTGTATTTACTGATTGTCCTCCAGGACCAGAGGAACAGAAATAATCAATACGTACATCACTCATTTTAACATCAACATCAAATTCTTCGGCTTCTGGCAATACCATTACCGTTGCTGCGGAAGTATGTACACGACCTTGTGTTTCGGTTTGTGGCACACGTTGTACACGATGCACACCTGATTCAAATTTTAATTTACCATAAATATCGTTTCCTGTAACGCTAAAAATAATTTCCTTAAAACCGCCAGAAGTACCTTCGCTTAAATCCTCAATTTCGGTTTTCCAACCTTTTGATGATGCGTATTTTGTGTACATTCTGTATAAATCACCAGCAAAAATACTCGCTTCATCACCTCCAGTTCCTGCACGAATTTCTACAATTACATTTTTTGCATCTTCAGGGTCTTTCGGAACCATTAATATTTTTAGTTCTTCTTCTAATTTAGGAAGTAATTCTTCGGCTTCTTCTAATTGCATTTTAGCCATTTCAACCATTTCTGCATCCGAACCATCGGCAATAATTTCTTTTGCTTCTTCAAGGTTATTATAAGCTTCTAAATACTCATCACCTTTATCTACAATGGTTTTAAGGTCTTTATATTCTTTATTTATTTTAACGTATCTTTTTTGATCGGTAACAATATCTGGTTGGATGATTAAATCCGATACTTCGTCAAATCGTTGCTTTATTATGCGTATTTTATCTTTCATGGTAAAAATATAAGTTTGCAAATTTACTTTATTTTTAGCAGACTTTCAAACAAAAAAAACCGTTCTTAAAAAGAACGGTTTTTATAAAAATATTTTTTCTAAATTTTAGAATACATATCGTAATCCAAATTGCATTTGCCATCTAGATAACAAACTAGTATCGTTTGTAAAAGTAGAAGTTTGCGTTGTATCAAAAGAGTATGTAGGCTCTCCTGTTGTTGTATCTACACTTACTCCGATTGGTTGTGTATTTACAGGAAGTTGTCTAACTCCCCAAGAGGAATTTAGTAAATTACCAAAATTTAAAATATCTAAAGTAAATTGGATTTTTTTACTGCTATTTTTTCCAAAATTATAATCTTGAGCCAAACGAATATCTACATTTGTGTACCAAGGAGCTAACATGGCATTTCGTTTAGAGAATCTACCTCTATTTGCACTTAAATAATCATCTTGTTGGATAAAGTTTTCTAAAGCTGCTCTTTGATTATCTTGCTCGATTGCTGTTCCTGTAAAGTTCATGTTATTAATTTCACTAGGTGTTGGAATATAAATCAAATCGTTTTGTGCAGAACTATCGTTGTTTATATCACCTCCATAAACATAACTAAATCTACCTGTTTGACTAGCTTCGTAAAAAGCTGCAATTGATGTTGA
>CAYOWM010000293.1:2377-2818 GCA_964407635.1 uncultured Flavobacteriaceae bacterium | reverse complement strand
ACTATCTAATTTAAAATCGCCTAAGTTTTCAAAATCGGAAATCAACACCAAATTAGCCTTGTTCTTGCTTTTGAATTTACTGTTTGCTCGTTGTAAAACTTGCTTTAAATTACGTATTTTTGGTGTTGTTTTTATAGATAATAGTTTGTTTTTTAATTCTTTACCTGTTAAATTTTCAAAGTAATCATCATTGGTTAAAACCGAAATACTATTAGAATTATTTGTATTTTTAAGTAAGGCTTGTATGTTATTTTGTAGCAGACTAACCTTATTTTGTTTGGTCTGCATACTTAACGAATTGTCTAAATATACAATTGTTTGCTGTTTTTTATTTTCTTTTGATTTGCTAAAAAAAGGTTGTGCAAAAGCAAGGATTAAAAAGGTAAATAAAAGTAATCGTGTTATTAACAGCACAAACTTTTTTAATTTGGCACTTTTTCG
>CAYOWM010000293.1:0-2367 GCA_964407635.1 uncultured Flavobacteriaceae bacterium | reverse complement strand
CAATTTTTTTAAGAAATTTAACATTGGTAAATGCAATTTTTTCAAATTTTCGTAATTGAAATAAATGAATAATAATAGGAATTACAAGTAAAAATAAGGCGTAAAGTAATTCAGGATATTTAAACTGCATAAATTGTATTATATTTTTCAAAAGTAATAAATTATAGCTAATTCATCCTAAATAAAATCATTTATTGAAACATTTTGTATGGATTCATGCTGTTTTATGTTAAAAAAAAGATTTTTTTACAATATTTTAAAGTATTTTTACGTTTAGTGTTTGTAGGTTGAGAAAAAATAATATATTTGAAGTCTCAAAATAAAACATCAATAATATAATAATAAATAGGTTATGTTAAAAAAAATAGTAGTAATAGCAATTTTTGTATTAGTAATTGTAGGGTTGGGTTCTTGCAGATCTAAAAAAAGTAGTTGTGTATATAGTAAAGTAAATTCTATAGAACAAACACAAAATGATGTTGCTTGTATCGATTAATTAATTTAGTTCCCTTAAATTAATTCAACGGAACCGTTTTGCTTTATGTAAAACGGTTTTTATTTTATTAAAATTATCGATTATCAATTTCTTTGATAATATCTATGTTTTTCCATTTTGTACTTAATTCTAGATAGTCAATTTTAAATTTACTATCTTGTTTTTGTAGAGATTCCACAACAAATGCTCGTTGTAAAATATCTTCCACTAAAAAATCAAGTGCTTTAGATTCTGGATGGTATTCTTTTTTTAGAGATAATTTGAATATTTTTGCGGTAGTATCATACCAAAAAGCTTTCCAACCAGAACGATATTTTTTTATCAAGCTAAAAACGGTTTCGCCAGTTTGCCGATGAATTAAACGAATTAAAATTTTGCCTTCCGTTCTAGTTAATTTTTTTAATTGTCCTTTAAATTCCTCATTTAAATATTTTTGAGCCTTTCTAATGTACTTTCTTTTTTTTCGTTTGGATTTTAATTTTTTTAAATTTTCGTCAATTTCTTTTAAAATCGTTGCTGTTTGTTTTGCATAAGGATAGGCTTTGTGTACTTTTTTACGATACCAATAATAGTACCTTCGCTCTTTAGAGTCTTTAAATTTTAGTTTATTAAATACTTCAACTTCGTCTAAATTAAATTCAATAGTATCGCCTTCAATCAATACTTTGTCGTCAATAATTATTTCTTTATTTTTTCGTTGTGAAAACAACAAAAAAGTACTAAAAAAAAATACGATGTATAAAATATTTTTCATTCTAAATAAGAGGCACTAAAATCGTTCCAAAAATAGATTATTAGATTAAATTTTGCTACTTTTGAAACAATAAATTTTATAAAAATGAGCAAATCAAAAATTCTTACTAAAAAATCAATGCATTTTTTAGAAAAATACCTTAATAATGCATCGCCAACAGGTTATGAAACCGAAGGACAAAAAATATGGATGGCATATTTAAAACCATACGTAGATTCTTTTTTTACCGATAATTACGGAACAGCAGTTGGTGTAATTAATCCAGATGCAAAATTTAAAGTGGTAATCGAAGGGCATGCCGATGAAATTTCGTGGTATGTTAATTATATAAGTGATGATGGATTTATATATGTTATTAGAAATGGTGGTTCGGATCATCAGATAGCTCCTTCCAAAAGGGTAAATATCCATACTAGAAAAGGAAAAATAATCAAAGGTGTTTTTGGTTGGCCTGCAATTCACACTAGAAAAGGAACTTCGGAAAAAGCACCAAAATTAGATAATATTTTTATCGATGTTGGTTGCCGAAGCAAAGAGGAGGTAGGTAAATTAGGTATTACGGTTGGTTGTGTAATTACCTATCCTGATGAGTTTATGATTTTAAACGAAAATCACTTTGTATGTAGAGCAATTGATAACAGAATGGGTGGTTTTATGATTGCCGAAGTTGCTAGATTGTTAAAAGAAAATAAAAAGAAACTTCCTTTTGGATTGTATATTGTCAATTCTGTACAAGAAGAAATCGGTCTGCGTGGTGCACAAATGATTACCGAAACGATTAAACCAAATATTGCAATAATTACCGATGTTTGTCATGATACCACAACACCAATGATTGATAAAAAAACACAAGGCGAAACCAAATCTGGCGATGGTCCTGTTATTGGTTACGCTCCTGCGGTACACAATAGATTGCGAAATTTAATCGAGGATACTGCCGAGAAAAACAACATAAAAATTCAGCGAAATGCCTCATCAAGAGCAACAGGAACCGATACCGATGCTTTTGCGTATTCAAATGGAGGTGTGCCTAGTGCTTTGATATCATTGGCGTTGCGATACATGCATACTACGGTAGAAATGGTACATAAAGAAGATGTTGAAAATGTAATAAAAT
>CAYOWM010000292.1:0-2823 GCA_964407635.1 uncultured Flavobacteriaceae bacterium | reverse complement strand
AAAATGATGCAAGGTGGTGGCGGAAGAAAAATGATGCAAATGATGAAAGGATTGCAATAAAATTTTTCCGAATAATGATAATTACAAAAAATAAAAAACTCTATCGAATTTGAAATTCAATAGAGTTTTTTTATGTCTAATCAAATCTTATAACCTAAAGTTTCGGAGTACATAAAAGAAATTGAAAATACAAGATTCTTCACTACGCTTCTAATGTCGCTTCGTTCTGAATGAACTGTGTCATTCCGAACGCAGTGAGGAATCTCATTCAACATTAAGCATTCATAATTCTGCATTCATCAATCAGCAATAAATTATAAACTCCGAAACTTCAGTTATAACTTAATTATTTTTCCAGTTTTATATCCTTCTTTAGCCTCCAATCTATACATATAATAACCTGATGTTAAACTTTCTAGATTTATTGTAGTTTCATTTTCTTTAGATATTAACAATTGCCCTTTCAAATCGTAAATTTTTAATTTAAGATTAGTTAGATTTTCTATACCTTGTATATGTAATGTATTTAAAACAGGATTTGGATAAATACTTAAATCTAATTCCGAAACATTTGCAACATTTGCGGTAACATTCATTTGCGTGTAAGTAAGTTCGCGTCTTTCGTAGGCTGCATTATTAAACTCTTTACTAACAACATCCAATTTTTCATTAAATAATTGACCATATGCATAATTATTAATTGCTATTTCATCAGGTATAATTAATTCTGTTGCAAAAATAGATGGATTACTATACGTAGGTGTATTTCTATCGCTTGGAGTTGTCATCCAAGTTTGAGCTACGGAATCATAATTAAAAGATTCAGCTAGAGTAACACTTCCTACAGAATTTCTTGTATAAGTCGATTTAAGACCCGGAACCCAAGCATTGTTTTGCCAGTAATAACCTATTGTTTCTATTAAATCATTATTAGCATCAAATGTACTACTGTTTTTACTTGAATTAACCCATGAAGAAGAACTTGTATCAAAATATTCAAATATTACCAAAGTATTATTATAATTACTATCATAAGTATAGTTTTTTCTTGTAACAGCAAAATAAGTACTCGTTGCAGTATCCCAAGCAAACGTTTCTTCTAAACTTACCAAATTTGTTGATGAAACATACGTATATACTTTCTTTTGTGCAATAACCCAAACAGAATTTGCAGTGTCATAACTGTATTTTATAGTATAATCTAATGTTCCGTCTGTGTTGTAAAAATATTCATCTTTCATATTTGTAACCCAAACATTATTTACATTATCCCAATAAAAATCTTCGGAAATGGACACTTTATCATCCGAATTATACGTATATACTTTTTTTGAATTGTTTACCCAACTACCTGACACAAAACTATAATAAACTATTTGCGAAAGTAAATTGTTACTATTATAACTATATTCTGTTTTTTGTTGCATCGTGATAGTTCCAGAACTATCAAAGTTGGTAGAAATGTATTCTAATTCTTGCCCATAACTATCATACGAAAAAGTCTTGGTGTTTTTGACATACTCTGGTGTAGCTGATGTATCATAAACATCTACTTGAGTAATTGCATGTTTTGTTGTTTGTGCTTTAGCGAAAAATAATACACTTAAAGCAACTAATAGAGTAATTTTTGTTTTCATTTTAAAAAAATTTTAAAGTTATTATATCAATACATACAATTATTATTTTTTTGTTACCTAAATTATCATTGAATACATAAAAATTTTTTAATTTGAGTAATAAACTCATAATTTAAACTATTGATTTTATGATTTTTATACATTAAAAAATAATATAATGGTGAATTTTTTGGGTTAATCTTTTCAGTAAGAAATATTTTATTTTATACATATATTACAGCGTTATTTTTTGTAAATTTGAGCGATTTTAAATGCCAAACAATGACAATTTTAGACGGAAAAAAAACTGCTAACGATATTAAAAACGAAATTGCAACGGAAGTTACATTAATCAAAAAAAATAATGCTAAAATTCCGCATCTTGCTGCAATCATTGTTGGTAATGATGGTGCTAGTAAAACATACGTTGCCAGTAAAGTAAAATCTTGTGAAAAAGTTGGATTTCATTCTACTTTAATCGAATTGAAAGATAGTATTAGTGAAGAAATCTTACTTCAAGAAATTGAAAAACTAAATACTAGTAATGAAATTGATGGGTTTATCGTTCAATTGCCACTGCCAAAACACATAGACGAGCAAAAAATATTACTTGCTATTAATCCTGATAAAGATGTAGATGGTTTTCATCCTACAAATGTAGGTAGAATGGTATTAGAACTTCCTTGTTATTTACCTGCAACTCCGTTTGGTATTCTAGAACTTTTAGAACGCTATAATATTGAAACTTCTGGTAAAAATATTGTAGTTCTAGGCAGAAGCCATATTGTAGGCAGACCTATGAGTATCCTATTAAGTCAAAAAAGAGCTGTCGGAAATGCAACGGTTACTATTTGTCATAGTAGAACCAAAAATTTAGCAGATTTTACAAAAAAAGCAGATATTATTGTTGCTGCAATAGGCAAACCTGAATTTTCAACTGGTAAAATGGTAAAAGATGGTGTCGTTATTATAGATGTTGGCATTACAAGACTTAAAGATGCGTCTAAAAAAAGAGGATATCGCCTCGCAGGTGATGTGCATTTTGAATCGGTTAGCAAAAAAGCATCGTACATTACTCCTGTTCCTGGTGGTGTTGGACCAATGACTATTGCCATGCTATTAAAAAATACGTTACTTGCTAGTAAACGAGATTAAACCAAAAAATTTAAAAAAAGTATCCAATAGCAAATAAACAACATACTAAATT
>CAYOWM010000291.1:0-2826 GCA_964407635.1 uncultured Flavobacteriaceae bacterium | reverse complement strand
TTAACCCGCAAAATTCACCACAATATTATTTTTTTTAGTTAAAACATAGTAAATCAAATAATTAAAACACTTATTATACAAATTAATAATACCCAAATTTGAGGGAGTTTGAAATTATCTTTATTCATCTGCTACATTTCAAAACCCTTGAAATACTAAGGTATTCCTACGGATTTTAAAATTTCACATCTAAACAAAGCTAATTCCATGAATTTTTGCGGTTAAATTTTTATTCGTTTAATAATTCGTTTTAATTTCTTTTTTAAATCCTCACCAGTATCAAAAATCATTTGTTCGTTACTAGGAAAAGGAATTTCTTTTAATTTAATTAATTCTTTTTCATCTTTATTTAAAGCTCTAATATCACCATCCATTTCTGCAAAATCGTGTATAAAAACAAATTCACTTTCTAGTGGAAAGGTATCCATTTCTTGATTTGTATGCAAATTTGTTAACACGACATCTGCTGCAACATGAGTTGCTTTTTCTTGATGCACTTTAAAAAGATTAGCTTTTACCGTTACTATTTTTGGCACTTTTATACTATTCCCTAAAGAATCTAAAGCTACATGACCATTATCATCTAAAACGTATTCAAAACCATCTTCAATTTCTTTAGATATTGGTGTTTGTTTTTCAATAATTTGTTCAGGACTAACATCTAGTTGCTTAAAGAGTAATGCTAGTTGGTAATCGTAATGAATTTTATTGTCTTTTTGCGTGTGATAGGCAGTCCAAAATTTATCTAAACCATACGAATTAAAATCTAACAAATCGTCTTCCAATTTTCTTGGTATGATTTGATTTGTTTGGTTTTCTAAAACAACTTCCACAAAATTTGTTCCTTTAAAGTGTGCTTCTTGTAAAAGAGAATTTACGTTTTTATAATTTGGATTTATTTCATCTAAGTATTTCAAATCATCGTAGGCTTTTCGTGCATTTTCTTTGTTAGAACCTGCTAATAATCGTTTTGCATTTGCGTATAGATATTTTGATAAACTGACCTTACTTTTTGCTAATTCAGTAGTGTAATCGGTAAAATGAAATACAGCATCTCTACCTTCATTTTTAATATGTAAAGGTAAAATTGGTCGTATTAAATCTTGTCTTTTATCAAGTGAAACATAGGTTTCGTAAATATTTTCAATTGCCGAAGGATTATTTTTTAAATCTAATTTTAATCTTTTTAAGCTTCTGTTGTCTGAAGCAACTGCTTTCCCGTAAACATCCTCTAGCAAAACAACAACTTCTTGTTGCTTTTTACTAGAGCTACCTTTTCGTAAATTTTTAACAGCAAGTTTAATTGCATGATCGTAATTTCCATCTGAAATTTCTTTTTTTACTTTTTTAGCACTGTTACATGCACTTAGTAAAATAACGAATACTAATACGGTAATTTTTTTCATAATCTTTACATTTAAAAGGTTAATAAAAAAGATTCTAAAAACAGAATCTCTTTAAGTCTATTTCAAGCATTGTGCCAATTTACCATTTTTGTGCTGCCAAAATTTGTTCTACCTTTTCTTTAAAGGTCTGCAAGGCAAATTTTGAAAATGCAGCATCCTTAGGAAATTGCTGTTTTTTATTTTTTAAGGCATTGTAATATTTTTGTTCGATAGCTTTAGGGTTTCCTTTATAAGTAGCATAAATATTTTCTAATTTCGCTTCACTATTTACAGGAGTTGTACCTAAAATTTTGTTGGTATTTAGGTTTTTTAGGCTCAATTTTCCATTTAAAGTAGTAGATTTTACTTGCTGAAACAAGGTAACTTCTGCAGAAACTTTTTCCATTTTTGGCGTTTTAATATCATTACCATCTTTGTCTTTTAACACATTACCTTTAGCATCGTAGGTATAATTCCAACCTGTTTGTATTTCTTTGGTTTGATTTACATTTTGTGTATTTAACTTTTCAGGAATACGTACTAATTTATCTAAGCTAATTTCTGCTTCATAATCATAATGTATAGTATAATCTTGTTTGTCGTGAAATTGAATCCATTTATTAGTAAAATTACCAGTGCTTAAAGAGGAAAAATTCTTTAAAATACCTAACGAAGTTGAATCTTTTAATTGATTTGCTACATTATTTTTTAGTTTGACGAGTACATAATCCATTCCTCGTTTTTTAGTATCTAAAATTTGTTGGTTTAAATCGCTTCGATAATCAGGATTTACAACTTGAATTTTATTTAAAATTTCGTGTGCTTTACGGATATTTTCTTTTGAACCATTAATTAATGGCAAGGCTGTACTATACAGATAATCGGAATACTTTTTACGAGAATCTACAATATCTTTTGTATATTCTTTTACTTTAAAATCATAGGTTTTTCCATCGTATTTTAAAGGTTCTAAAAGAATAACTTCGTCTTGTCGTACATCTAATTTCATATACAGATTATAAATTCTTTTAAGGCTTTGCTTATCCGCAGATTTTTTGAGTCGTGAAATTTCGGCTAAATCTTTTGTATTTGCTTTATCGTAGGCTTCTTTTAAAAGTGGTACTTGTTTTGCGTATTTGTTTTTATCTTTATTTAATTTTGAGATTGCATTTTCAAAAGCAACATTATAATTACCAGAGGAAATAGCACTTTTTGTTTTTTGTGTACCACTACACGAAGTTAAAATAATTGTTAATACAATTAAAAGGTGATTAATTCTTTTCATTTTTCATATATTATAGAATTCAAAAGTATTCATTTTATAGCATATTTCAAAACAGATACGATATAAATTAAATTTGTATCAAATAGGCATCTAACAAAACCAAAGCCGTCAATGCCTCGACAATAGGAACTGCTCTTGGTACAACACACGTATCGT
>CAYOWM010000290.1:0-2901 GCA_964407635.1 uncultured Flavobacteriaceae bacterium | reverse complement strand
TTTTAAAAAAAAAGTTGCCCATATGGGCAACTTTTAATAAAATTTAAAAGTTAACATATTGATTTTTAGTAAATTTTGTAAAAAAAACGAGAAAAACTTCAAATTTGGTGGAAATGTGATGAAAAGGCGAATTATCCTAATAAACTAATGGTATCAAAATTTATTTATTGAATAAACGAAAATAATTCCTTAAAAATCAAATCTATAATTAAAGTACACCAAAACACTCAAAAATAAAATAGTAAAAACATATACTTTTACATTAAAATTTTCTTGTAAAAAATCTCGTAAATATTTTAAGATGGTTTTCATTTAAGATTCCTCTAGCTTTAAAATTTTAGTTGTTTTTGCTCGTGTTTCTCTACATAATTCGGCATTGGTAATTAACGATTTTGAGTAGGTTGGAATCATTTCTGTTAAGGTATTTTTCCAGTTTTCAGTTTGTATGTTTTTAGGAAAACATTTTTCTAAAACTTCTAGCATAATACTTACCGCAGTAGATGCTCCTGGTGATGCACCAAGCAAGGCTACTAAAGAATTTGTTTTGTCTTTTACGATTTCTGTTCCGAATTTTAAAACACCACCTTCGTCTGCATCTTTTTTAATAATTTGCACACGTTGTCCTGCTATTTCTAATTCCCAATCGTTAAAATCGGCATTCGGAAAATAACGTTGTAAAGCTGCAAATCTATCCTCTGGAGTTTGCATAACTTGTTCTACTAAATATTTGGTTAGCTTAAAATTGTGGTATCCTGCGGAAAGCATTGGCCAAATATTGTGTACCTCTAAAGATAAAGGCAAATCTAAATACGAGCCGTTTTTTAAAAATTTTGTCGAAAATCCTGCATAAGGACCAAAAAGCAAAGCACGTTTACCGTTTATTATTCTAGTATCTAAATGCGGAACAGACATTGGTGGCGAACCTGTTGCTGCTTTACCATAAACTTTTGCTTCGTGTTGTGCAATTACTTTCGGATTTGTACAACGCAACCATTGACCACTCACAGGAAAACCGCCATAACCACGACCTTCAGGAATATCGGATTTTTCTAAAAGTTTTAACGCACCACCACCAGCTCCTATAAATACAAAATCGCTAGTAGTAATATATTCTTTTTCGGATTGTAAGTCTTTAATTTTTATTTTCCAAGTTTTATTTACCTGAAAATCAATATCTTTAATTTCTTGTCCTAAATGTACGGTAACATTATCTAAAGTTTTTAAATACGCAATCATATTTCTAGTAATTGCTCCAAAATTTACATCGGTACCAATTGCCATTTTAGTAACGGCAACTTTTTCGGAAGTATCTCGGTTTTCCATCATTAATGGAATCCATTTTTGTATTTCCTCAAAATTTTCGGAATATAGCATATCCTCAAACAAAGCATATTTAGTAAGTTCTTGGTATCTTTTCTTTAAAAAAGAAACGTTCTCGTTACCAGTAACAAAACTCATATGATCGATATCGTTAATAAAAGCTTTTTTTAACGGAAAATCCCGTAATTGCTTTAAATACGACCAAAATTGCTTAGAAATTTCAAATTGTTCGCCAATTTTTAAAGCCTTTTGTATATCTACATTTCCGTTTTCTAATAAAGGCGTATAATTCAATTCGCAAAAGCCTGAGTGTCCTGTTCCTGCATTATTCCAAGCATCGGAACTCTCTGCTGCAATTTCGTCTAAACGTTCGTAAATAGCAATTTGTGCATTCGGAATTAATTTTTTTAAGAATATTCCTAAAGTAGCACTCATAATTCCTGCTCCGATTAAGGTAATTTTTTTGGGTAATTTTTCCATTACATATCAATTTAAAAAAAATAAAAATACAAAAAGAAATTGTACTATAACTAAAGAATAAAAAATGTTTATTTTCGTAGCTGAATATTTAGCCTTTTATTTTGACAGAATTAGAAAAGAAAATTACCTACTTAACACCTTTAGTAACGGAAAATCGTATAAAAAAATTTACCAATATTTTACAAGAACGCACCAAGCATTTTACCGTTGTACTAGAGGATTTATACCAAAAACACAACCAAAGTGCCATTGTTAGAAGTTGTGATATCTTTGGCATACAAGATGTACATGTTATTGAAAATAAGTATGTAAGCTATATGTCTAATCAAGTTGCAAAAGGTTCGCAAAAATGGTTGGATTTTCACAATTACGATGGTTTAGAACACAATACGCAAAATTGTATAGACACTTTACGAAGCAAAGGATATCAAATAATTGCAACCACACCTCACAACGATTCGTGCTATATAAACGATTTTGACATTACAAAAAAATCGGCTTTTGTTTTTGGTGTAGAAAAAGCTGGTGTGTCGGATTTAGTTATGAATCAAGCTGATGGTTTTGTAAAAATTCCGATGTATGGCTTTACCGAAAGCTTAAATGTTTCGGTAGCTGCAGCTATTATTTTGCAAAATGTAACCGAAAGAATACGCAAATCGACTATAAAATGGCAATTATCCAAAACCGAAAAAAACGAAATTACATTGCAATGGTTACAAAAAAGTATCAAAAACATTGATAAGATTATGGCACGTTATCTAAATTCATTATAGTATTTTTGTAATATGGAATTTAAAGAAATTACAGCAAAAGACTACACTATTTATTTTGAAAGTAAAACTTATTTGGCTTTAGAAACTTTTTTTAAAACCAACTCCTACTCTACTATTTTTATTTTGGTAGATTCGCATACTAAAGCGAATTGTTTACCTGTTTTTTTGAGTAAATTTCCGTTACATTTAGACTATAATGTTATTGAAATTCCGTCAGGAGAAAATCATAAAAACTTAGAAACTTGCTCTAAAGTTTGGCGAGAATTAACCAGACTAAATGCCGATAGAAAAAGTATTTTAATCAATATCGGAGGAGGAATGGTAACCG
>CAYOWM010000289.1:0-2904 GCA_964407635.1 uncultured Flavobacteriaceae bacterium | reverse complement strand
TGATTTCAATTCAATTTTCATAATAAATTATTTATATTTTTCCATTTCTTTGTCAAAAAACATGGTTGCATCATCGATAAGTTCTGCTATTTGGTTGGTAACTTCCTCTTGATCTGCTACGTCAAAATCCTCTAACCACTCAATAGAATCGTCTTTTAAATTTAATAAAAATCGTGGATATTCTAAATGAATAACAAAATGATCCTCAGGAAATTCGCTATTATCTGCAAGTAAGTATTTTGGTAAATTCATGTTTTTTTAATTTATAAGTTTTACTATATGATTGTGTATTTTTAAACCGATATCGTTTCCGTAAAGGTTTTTAGAAAAATCTTTTTTAGTATTTTTAAATTCTTTGTACGCTTGGTACATTTTTTCTTTATCCGAACCGATGATTTTTGCAAATCCGTTTTTAACTAATTCAATCCATTCGGTTTCTTCACGAGCAATAATACAATGTTTTTTATTAAAAAAGGCTTCTTTTTGTAAACCACCACTATCCGAAATCGTTAGCATACAATTTTTTAATAGTTCAAGCATATCAAAATATCCAACAGGATCAATAGTTGTAATGTTATAGTTTAGTTTGTGTTTGTTTAAAATATTTTTGGTTCTAGGATGTAGCGGTAAAACAACTTTAGTTTCTTTGGCTATTTTTTCTAAGCCTTCAAAAATGGCTTTTAATTTATTTATATCATCGGTATTTTCTTGTCTGTGAATGGTTGCTAAGATAAAATTGTTTTTTTCTAAATGTAATTCTGTATAAATTTTAGCTTTACTTTGCGATGTTTTGCTGTAATATATTACAGCATCTTTCATAATATCGCCACTTTTAACCACTTTTATTGGTAAATTATCGTAGCCTTCGTTTTTTAAATTGGCAATTGCAGTATCGGTTGGACAAAGTAATAAATCCGAAATTCTATCGGTTAAAATCCGATTAATTTCCTCTGGCATTTGCATATTAAACGAGCGCAAACCAGCTTCGATATGTACTACTTTTATGTCTAGTTTTTTTGCTGCCAATGCTCCTGCAATGGTAGAGTTGGTATCGCCATAAATAACAATTGCATTTGGTTTTTCGGTTAGAATTACTTTTTCTATTTGCTCTAACATTTGTCCTGTCATTGCTCCGTGACCTAATCCGTTAATATTTAGATTGTATTTTGGTTTAGGTATTTCCATTTCTGTAAAAAATACGTCACTCATATTGGTATCGTAATGCTGACCAGTATGCACGATTACTTCGGTAAAATTGCCTTTTTGTTTTATAATTCTGCTTAAAACAGCGGCTTTTACAAATTGTGGTCTTGCTCCTAAAATGGTGAGTATTTTTTTCATGTGTTTTCTATAAAATTTCCACTAATTTTTCCGTTAATTTTTTGCGATGGTATTGTTCTATATTTTTAGGACAAAGTACTAAAGTATTATTTTTATATTTAATATATAGTGATAAAATAGTTTTTTTTAATTTTTCGGCGTCGTTAAAATCTACTACACTTCCTGCTTGTGTGCTGTTAATAATTTCTGCTAAATCGCCATCTGTAGGAGCGATTGCTAAAATCGGTCTTTTTGCTTGTAAATATTCAAATATTTTACCTGTAATTATGCCTTTTGCACTTGGCACATTGTTTATTAATAGCAATAAAACTTGTGCTGCTTTTTGGTGTTTAAAAACCTCTTGATGTTTTACATAATCTAAATGTATTATATTTTTTTGGAGTTGTTTATCGTTAATTTCAGCCAATGTTTCCGAACAAACTTTTCCGATAAGTTTAATCTGTAAATCCGCTTTGAAGCCTTCTATTTCAAAGCACAATTCTGCGAGAACACGCCATAGCATATTGTGATTTCTATCGGAATTTAACATGCCAATATGTAGCAAAGAAAATTTTTGGTCTTTGGTAATTACTTCTGTTTCCGATTTAAAATCGTCATAACCATTGGTAATTACAACGGTATTTTTATTAAGATGTAAGTATTTTTTTTGCATAGTTTTACCAACAACAAGTACCGTGTCGGCATTTTGTACTACTTTTTTTTCTAGTTTAAAATGCGTTTTTTTTGCTCTTTTTGTTAGCGGAAGTTTGTGAAAATAATCAATATCTGTCCAAGGATCTCTAAAATCGGCAAGCCATTTAACAGGAAATTTTTGTTTTAATTTTAAGCCAATTAAATGTACAGAATGTGGCGGTCCAGTTGTAATTATGGCATCAATTTTATTGTTTTTTAAATAATTAGACAGGTATTTTACCGATGGTTTTATCCAAAATTTTCTAGCATCAGGTATAAAATAATTTGCACGAATGTATTGTACTATTTTTCCGATAAAACTAGGCTTATCTTGTAAAAATCCAGCACTTTGTTTGTTGTTTTTAGTAAAGAAATTATTTGGTTCAAAAATGGGTTGTTTTATTATTTCAATTCCTTTTGGTATTTCGTTAATTAAGGATTTGTCAATAATAGGATAGTTAGCATCTTTAACGGTAAAAACAACAGGTTTTACATTAAATTCAGGTAAATATTTTACAAATTTAAGCCAACGCTGTACGCCAGAGCCACCAGCAGGAGGGAAATAATATGTTAGGATTAGTATTTTCATTTGATGACTTAATTTATTAATAACTTGTGTATAGATATTTGATTATTATTTGTTTAATTTTTTCCTTTTTAATCTTTCTTTTGCTTCAGTTAATGCTTGATTTAATTTTTGTTCTAATTTTTCTTTTGATAAAAGCTGTGTCCAATATTCAGCAATCATTATTCCATCTTTATGCATTTCAAGTAATTCAACTTGTTCTTTACTTGCTTCTGTGCATAAAATTATTCCTATTGGAGTTTGTTCTCCGTCTTGTTTTTCATATTTATCGAGCCATTTTAGATATAATTCCATTTGTCCTTTGT
>CAYOWM010000288.1:0-2924 GCA_964407635.1 uncultured Flavobacteriaceae bacterium | reverse complement strand
GCTGCTATGGAACCAAGACATTTAGGTGTCGTTGCTGTTATTGTAAAATCTTTTGCACGTATTCACGAAACAAACCTTAAAAAACAAGGTATGTTAGGACTGACTTTTTCTAATGAAGCGGATTACGATAAAATTCAAGAGGACGATACTTTTGACTTTGTAGATTTGAATGAATTTTCTGCTGGTAAACCTTTAACCATTGAAATTACACATAAAGACGGTTCAAAAGAAACGATACAAGTAAATCATACCTATAACGAAGGACAAATTGCTTGGTTTAAAGAAGGTTCTGCTTTAAATTTAATTAAAAAAGAAAATGCAAATGCATAAAAAGTAAACATATTGCAAATAATTAAAAAAACTCCATAGATATAAATTTATGGAGTTTTTTATATTTGCTCAAAATTCAATATTTTTTCAATATGAAAATTAAAGTAGCCTTTGGTATTAAAAAACATCGATATTTTGATTATTTATGCGTACCTTATTTAATTAAAGAGAATACCGATAAAAAATATCAAAGTATTTTAACACAAGTATCGGAAGCTGATTTTGAAAAATACGATTTTTTAAATGAAAAATGGATACGCTCAATTTTTGAAAATTTAAAAAAACTCACCGTTACTAATTTAAACAAAAAGTACAATAAAAAACACTTAAAACTTAGTTTTGACAAATTTTACTCAAAATTAGAAACAACAGAAAAAAAAGTAATTACTAAAAGTATTGATTTTATTAAAGATATAATTACTGGAGAATTAATAAAAAACAAGCCCTTACTTTTTATTTATGAAAAACAGAAAAAAAATTATTTTGAAAACGATTTTTTAAAATACACAAACGACAAACTAAAGGTCAATTTTGTTTTTTCAAAAAAAGAAAAAGACGATCTGTTTTATTTTACATATAGCTTAAATGTTGTATTAAATGATAAAAAAATTCCATTAGATAAAACAATTGTATTAAACGATAAAAATCCGCTACTTATTTATAAAAATTTCATCCTTCAATTTAATAACACCAAATTTAATGGTAAAAAAATAACCCCTTTCCAAACTAAAAACGAACTAATTATACCAAGCAGATCCAGTGCATTGTTTTTTAATAAATTTGTTAGATATGCTTTAAACAAATTTAACTATCAATTAGAAAACATTGAGGTAATAAAACCTAAAGTTGAGTTAACTCCTATTTTAGATTTAGAAAAAGATATTCACGGAAATATTATTTTTTCAGTAAGCTTTTTATACAACAATAAAAAAACCACTTTTTATGGTAGCGATGAAATATTCTCTAAAATCATTGAAAAAGATGACGATTTTTTTATTGAACAAATAAAACGTAACATACAAAAAGAAAAAGAATATTTAAAAATTTTAAACGAATTAGGTTTTGTAAAATTAGATACGCATTTTACACTTAAAACAGAATCAAACAATCCATATGAAGTTCTAAAGAAAAACGATGCTTTATTTTTAAAACTATCCAAAATAGGCTTTAAAATAAACAACCGCTTATTAAAAAAAGAAAGTGTTTTTGAACGAGAAAAAATTCTTTCAAAAATAACACTTAATAGAGATTGGTTTGATATTATGATTACCATAAAAGTAAAAAAATTTATACTTCCGTTTACAAACTTTAAAGAACATATTTTAAGCCAAAATCAAGAATACATCTTACCAGATAACACCATTTTTATAATTCCGAAAGAATGGTTTTCGCAATTATCCGAGTTTGCTAAACGGACTTCTAAAACCAATCAAATTAAATTACATAAACAAAATTATCATTTATTAGACAAGCAAAATGTAATACAATTAGAAGCAAATATTAAGCAAAATATTGAAAATTTAAAAATCGTTAAAGAAATTGCATTGCCAAAAAAATCAATCGCAACACTACGCAATTACCAATTATACGGTTATCAATGGCTATACAACAGAGTTTTTGATAATTTTGGCGTTTGCCTTGCCGACGATATGGGTTTGGGTAAAACACTTCAGGTTTTAACTTTGCTAAAACGCTTTTTTGAGGATGCAAATTCCAATTTATCTGCAAACACAAACGGTCAATTAGATTTATTTTCGGGTAATGAAACCGTAGAAATTTTTGAAACAGCACTAATTGTTTTACCAAGGGTATTAATTCAGAATTGGAAAGACGAATTGCGTAAATTTGCTCCTGAATTATCGTACTTTTCGTATTATGGCACAAATCGTAAAGAAATTTTTATGGCTAATTTTCAAAAAAAACATATCGCAATTACAAGCTATGGTGTAATACGAAACGATATTGATTTTTTACAAGATTACACCTTTTCATTTTTTATATTAGATGAAAGTCATGCAATTAAAAACCCGAAATCTTTAATTTTTAAAGCCGTAACAAAAATAAATTCAACCTATAAAATTTCCATTACAGGAACTCCTTTTGAAAATAAACTATCCGATATTTGGTCGCAATTTCACTTTTTAAACCCCGAACTTTTAGGTAATTATGCTTTTTTTAATAAAGAATATATTCAAAAAATAAAAAACAATCCAAAAGCAGATGAAGTTAGTAATTTAAAGCAAATCATTCAACCATTTATTTTAAGACGTCTTAAAGAAAATGTAGCAAAAGAATTGCCAGAAAAAATTATTAACACACATCACTGCGAACTTTTAAAAGAGCAAAAAAAATTTTACGAATCGGAAAAATCGGCTATTAGAAACGAAATTTTAAAGCAAGAAAATAAAAATAATAAAATAAAAATTTTAGCAGGATTAACCAAATTGCGACAGATTGCTTTACATCCTAAATTAATTAATACTAAATTAGATTACGATTCTGGCAAGTACCAAAGCATTCTTTCGTTTATAGAAAATTTAATGGCTCAAAATCATAAATTTATTATTTTTTCGTCTTATGTTTCGTTTTTAAAT
>CAYOWM010000287.1:0-2927 GCA_964407635.1 uncultured Flavobacteriaceae bacterium | reverse complement strand
AGTTTAGCACAAAAAAATGTTTTGATATTAGACTATCCAAAATTTGTTACACCAAATAACGATAGCAAGTACGATACTTGGAATATTGACAACATAAATACTTTGGTAAAATACAAAGCAATTTCTAATATATTTATATTCGATAGATATGGAACAAGAATTGCCGAAATTAATCCTAGAGGTTTAGGTTGGAATGGTATGTATAACGGACAAAAAGCTGCACCTGATGATTATTGGTTTGTAGTAGAATTACAAGATTATTCAGGTAAACGAATAACAAAACGAGGTCATTTTAGCTTAAATTAATATATGAATAAAATATTTTTTCTTTTTTTAGTATTGCTTCTTTTTTTTACTAGTTGTGAGAAAACCGAAACAAAAAAATCAATTTCTCAAAATAAAAAACAAATATATGCAATTGCATTACACGGAGGAGCAGGATATATTGTTCCTAAAAATTTTTCCGAAACTAAAAAAAAGGAATATGAACGTATTTTAAATTTAGCTTTAAATACAGGTTATACAGTTTTAAATTCTGGAGGATCATCGTTAGAAGCAGTAGAAAAAACAATAACCATTTTAGAGGATTCACCACTTTTTAATGCAGGAAAAGGAGCAGTTTTTGATAGTGAAGGAAAAAATAAAATGGATGCTTCAATAATGGATGGAAAAACATTAAATTCTGGAGCTGTTGCAGGTGTTAGCAATGTTAAAAATCCTATTAAACTAGCTAAATTAGTCTTGGATAAAAGCAAACATGTAATGCTTTCAGGTAAAGGTGCTGAAATTTTTGGCGAACAAAACGGAATTGTTTTTAAACAGGATGATTATTTCTATACGAAACGAAATTATGATTATTTAATGCAAGTTCAAAAAAAAGAACGAGATGAAAAATTAAGAGGTATTTCTGCTGCTAAAATACAACCAAATTCTTTTGATTCAGGAAAAAGCAATTCCACAAAGTATGGAACTGTTGGCGTTGTTGCCTTAGATAAAAACGGGAATCTTGCTGCTGGAACTTCTACAGGAGGACTAACTAATAAAAAATATGGTAGAATAGGTGATTCGCCAATTATCGGAGCTGGAACCTATGCAAATAATAAGTCATGTGCTGTTTCGTGTACAGGAGTTGGCGAATATTATATACGAACCGTTGCTGCTAAAGAAATTTCTAGCTTAGTACAGTATAAAAATTATACAGTAAAACAGGCATTAGATACAGTTTTATTTAAACAAATTGAAATTTTAGGAGGAAAAGGAGGGATGATAGTTCTAGATAAAAGTGGAAATATTGCATGGAATTTTAACACAAAAGGAATGTTTAGAGCCTTTAAAAAATCAACAGGAGAATATAAAATTTCCTTTTTTGCATTAGATTCTTTAAATTGATAAATAGCATATCCAACTGAACACAGAATATAAAAAAATGATAATCCAAAATTTCATAGACGGAAAATTTAGAAATCCAATTTCAAACCAATGGTTAGATAATTACAATCCTGCAACTGGCGATATTTACGGAAAAATTCCGAATTCAAATGAAAAGGATGTTGTATTAGCAGTAGAATCCGCAAAAAAAGCATTCAAATCTTGGGCAAAAACCGATATAGAAGTGCGAAGTACAATTTTATCAAAAATTGCCGATTTACTAGAACAAAATTTAGATGAATTTGCAAAAGCAGAGTCTAAAGATAATGGAAAACCAATTAGTTTAGCAAAGTCCGTTGATATACCTAGAGCAGCAAGTAATTTTAGATTTTTTGCACATGCTATTACACAGTTTGGTTCTGAATCTTATGAAAGTATTGGTAAAGAAGCTATTAATTATACCTTGCGTCATCCTATTGGTGTTGTTGCCTGTATTTCGCCATGGAATTTACCTTTATATTTGTTTACATGGAAAATTGCTCCAGCTTTAGCAGCAGGAAATTGTGTGGTTGCAAAACCTAGTGAAGTAACACCAATGACAGCATATTTATTAAGCAAAATTTGTAAGGAAGCAGGTTTGCCAAATGGTGTTTTAAATATAGTGCATGGTTTAGGAAATTCTGTTGGAAGTGCTTTAGTAAAGCATCCTGAAGTTAAAGCAATATCGTTTACAGGAGGAACAAAAACAGGAGCAATAATAGCACGAGAAGCAGCTCCAAAATTTAAAAAATTATCCTTAGAACTTGGTGGTAAAAATCCAAATCTTATTTTTGCCGATTGCAATTACGATGTAATGTTAGAAACCACTTTGCGTTCCTCTTTTGCAAATCAAGGGCAAATTTGTCTTTGTGGTTCTAGAATTTTTATTGAAAGAAGTATCTATTCCAAATTTAAAAAAGATTTTATCGAAAAAGTTAAAAATCTAAAAATAGGAAATCCTAAAAATACCGAAACGAATATCGGAGCATTAGTATCTAAGGAACACCTTGAAAAAGTACTAAATTATGTTACAATTGCACAACAAGAAGGAGCAAACCTTTTAACAGGAGGAAAGCGTATTAAAATTGATGGTTTTGAAAATGGCTACTATATGCAACCTACTGTTTTAGAAATTTCCGATAATAATTGCAGTATAAATCAAGAAGAAGTTTTCGGACCATTAGTAACTATAATGCCTTTCGATACAACAGATGAAGTCCTTGCAATGGCAAATGATGTGCGATATGGTTTATCTGCTACAATTTGGACAAACAATTTAAAACGAACTATGCAATTGACACAAAACATTCAAGCAGGAATTATTTGGGTTAATACTTGGATGTTACGAGATTTGCGAACTCCTTTTGGTGGTGTAAAAGATTCTGGTGTTGGTAGAGAAGGAGGTTTTGAGGCTTTACGCTTTTTTACAGAACCAAAAAATATTTGTATAAAATATTAAACAGGTCTGTATATTTTATTAAATAAGGTATAATATTTAGATTTAATAATATCTTTTTTAA
>CAYOWM010000286.1:0-2930 GCA_964407635.1 uncultured Flavobacteriaceae bacterium | reverse complement strand
AACACGCTTTTAAAAGTCATATTTTGACTAAAAAAAGTAAAAAAAGAAAGTTAAAATTAAGACACGCTACTTTAGTACATAAAGTAGATGAGTCAAACATTAAAAACCAACTTTGTTTAAAGTAAACAAATTAGTAAGGTAAATTATTAACCAAGTGTTAGAGCCAAAAAAATGTCATAAAATATAAAAGACTGCCTAACATTAAAAAATTAAATTAAAATGCCAAGATCAGTAAATTCAGTAGCAAAAAGAGCTCGTAGAAAAAAAATATTAAAATTAGCGAAAGGTTATTTCGGAAGACGTAAAAATGTTTATACAGTTGCAAAGAATGCAGTTGAAAAAGCAATGGTTTATGCTTACCGTGACCGTAAACAAAACAAAAGAAACTTTCGTTCTTTGTGGATACAACGTATCAATGCAGGAGCAAGAGTAAATGGTATGTCTTACTCTAAATTTATGGGTAAAGTTAAAGCAAATAACATTGACTTAAACCGTAAAGTTTTAGCAGATTTAGCAATGAATCATCCAGAAGCTTTTAAAGCAATAGTTGACAAAGTAAAATAACTCATATTAATTCGTTAGTATATTCTTATAAAAAAAGCCGCAATTTTATTGCGGCTTTTTTTATTTTTTAATTACTTAATACTTAATTCTTTAAAGAAGTTGTATAATAAACGTACACCAGCACCAGTTGCACCTTTACCGTTATAATTATTAGCACTGTGTAAATAGGCATTACTCAAATCAATATGTATGTATGGAAATTCAGCAAAATGTTCTAAAAATTTACCTGCAGTAATCATTCCAGCATAAGGTCCTCCGATATTTTTTAAATCTGCAATATCCGATTTCATTTCTTCTTTCCATTCGTCCCAAAAAGGAAAACGTACCACTCTATCATGTGTTTCTTGTCCTGTTTTTTCTAAAAGTTTCATGTATTTTTCTTTTGCGTTACCCATAAAAACAGCCGTTTTAACACCAACAGCTCTAACCGAAGCACCAGTGAGTGTCGCAGCATCGATAATTAATTCAGGTTTGTATTTGTTTGCATAAGCAATAGCATCTGCAAGAACCATTCTACCTTCTGCATCGGTGTTTAAAACTTCAACCGTAGTACCGTCAAACATGGTTACCACATCACCAGGAGCATACGCGTTTTTTCCAGGTCTGTTGTCTGTAGCAGGAACTAAAGCAATTACATGTACAGGTATTTCATTTAGAGCTAAAGCGTAAATTGTTCCTGAAACACAGGCAGCTCCTCCCATATCTGTCTTCATAAAATCCATTGAATTAGGAGTTGGTTTTAGACTTAAACCACCAGTATCATAAACCACGCCTTTTCCTACCAAAACATACGGTTTTTTATTTACTGCATTTTTTGGTTTGTATTCCATTATTGTAAAAGTAGCAGGAGTTTCCGAGCCTTGATTTACAGCAAGTAAACCACCCATTTTAAGCGATTCTATTTTTGTTTGTTCAAAAATATCTACGTTAAAGTTAGCTTCCTCTCCTTTTGTTTCAAACTCCTCAGCAATGCGTATAGCATCTAAATACGATACTGGTTCGTTAACCATATCTTTTGCCCAATAAACCGATTTTAAAACGTTTAATTGTGCTGTAATTTCCTTATCGGAAGCATTGGTGATTACATGTAATGAATTAATTTTATTTGCTTTTTCTTTAGCATCACCAAAATATTTAAGAAACTGGTAATTAGACAAGATAAACCCTTCTAAAAATAGAAGCATATTTGTGGCATTTTTGCAAATAACAGTGCAATTTTTTATATTTTTAAGTTCTTGATGTACTTTAAATCCAGCAATACGAATGTTGTCCGAAGGTTCTTTTTTGGTGTTTACAACAAAGGTAATTCCTTTTGTAGTTTTTAAAAATTGGACTTTATTCGTTTTAAATTTTCTTTTAAAAAATTTTTTTTCCTCGGCATTTAAGTTTTTATTATCCGAAATTTCATCAGTAAGAATAACTTTATTATTTCTTTTACGATTTTTTACTTTAATTACTTCAATCATATTGTTTAAATTTATAAAAAACAAATATACAAAAGTATTATTGTCTTTTTAGCAGTATGGTGTTATTTGACAAAAAAGGCTATTCAAAAAATATGAATAGCCTTTTAATTTGTATATAAAAGTGTGATTTAGTCCACTAAAATAATTATTTTATTATCGCTCATTTCAATAGTTCCTGAAGTGATTTCTAAAACGGTTTTATTTCCGTTGGTAACGAATTTATCTTCATACTCTTTTTCAATGGATACGTTTCCGTCAATAACAACTTTACCTTTTTTTAATAAGGATACAATAGGTGCGTGATCGTTTAACATTTGAAAATCACCGTTGATTCCAGGTACAGCTACAGAGGTAACATCTGCTTTTAATAAAATTGCTTCTGGTGATATTATTTCTAATTCCATAATATATTTATTTATGCTTCAGCTAACATTTTTTCACCTGCATCGATTGCATCTTGAATAGAACCTCTAAGGTTAAAAGCAGCTTCAGGATATTTATCTAATTCACCATCCATAATCATATTAAAACCTTTAATAGTATCTTTAATGTCTACTAAAACTCCAGGGATACCAGTGAATTGCTCTGCAACGTGAAAAGGTTGTGATAAGAAACGTTGTACACGTCTTGCTCTATGTACGATAAGTTTATCCTCTTCGGATAATTCTTCCATACCTAAAATAGCAATAATATCTTGTAGTTCTTTATATTTTTGAAGGGTTTCTTTAACTCTTTGGGCAGTATCGTAATGTTCATCACCTAAAGTCTCTCTATTTAAAATTCTAGAAGTAGAATCTAAAGGGTCTACGGCAGGATAAATACCTAACTCTGCAATTTTTCTAGAAAGTACAGTTGACGCATCTAAATGGGCAAATGTAGTTGCTGGTGCAGGATCTGTTA
>CAYOWM010000285.1:0-2930 GCA_964407635.1 uncultured Flavobacteriaceae bacterium | reverse complement strand
GTGTTCTTGTGCTCGTGTTACTTGTTTGATATCTTGATGAATAGGCATTTCTAAGCAAATTACTTCCAAACCTGTTTTTGCACATAAAGTAGATGTTACTGCGGAATCAATTCCTCCTGAAATACCAATGACAAAACCTTTTACATTTGCTTTTTTTGCGTATTCTTTTAACCAATTTACGATGTGATTTGTAACCTTTTCTGCGTTCATTTTAAACTTTATTAGTAGTTTTGTGGCAAAAGTAATACAATTTATTAAAATCTTATGCGTTTACTAGTTTCTTATCCTTTTAAAATGAAAATATATAAATTAGGAATACTCTTTTTGTCTTTTTTTCTTTGGAATTGTACCAATACAGACAAGCTAAAGGTAAATGTTTCAAATATTGATGCGAAAGTAGCTGTAACGAGATTTGAGAAAATATTTTATACTGCAAAACCATCCGATTTGCCAAAAATTAAAAAAGATTTCCGCATACTTTTTCCTAATGATAACGATAGTATTTGGTTATCAAAAATGAAGGATACTTTAGAATTAAAATTATATAAAGAAACACAAAAAGTTTTTGGCGATTTTACAGCAGAAAAAAAGCAATTAGAAAATTTGTTTAAACACATAAAGTATTATTATCCTAAATTTAAAGAGCCAAAAGTTATTACCTTAATTACTAATATTTCCTTTGATCAAAAGGTTGTATATCAAAACGATACTTTGTATATTTCTATTGATGTATTTTTAGGAAAAGATAATGAGTTTTATAAAGAATATGTAGATTATCCAAAATATATTATTCAAAATTTTACTAAAACAAATATGTTAGTTTCCGCAGCACAAGAAATCGCTAGAACGACACAATTTCGTGAAAATAACCGAACTTTTTTAACAAAAATGATTCAAAAAGGAAAATTAATCTATACTACTCAAGCATTTTTGCCAAATTTAACCAATTCCGATTTAATCGGATATACACCAGAAAAATTAGAGTGGTGTACGCTTAACGAACAAATGATTTGGACGTATCTTTTAGAGAAAAAAATGCTGTATAGTACCGATTCAAAATTAGATAGACGTTTTTTAGAGGATGCTCCTTTTACAAAATTTTATTTGGATATTGACAACCAGTCTCCTGGTAGAATAGGTGAGTGGCTTGGTTGGCAAATTGTACAAGAATATATGAAAAACAATAAAGTTTCATTGCAAGAAATGCTGCGCATTCCAAATGATGAAATTTTTAAAAAATCAAAATATAAGCCTCGTAAATAAAAGACAATAAAAAAATAGATTATGATAAACATACTTTGGGTTGACGACGAAATAGATTTACTTAAACCACACATTCTTTTTTTAGAAAAAAAAGGATATGAAGTAAGCACATCTACAAATGGTGCAGATGCCATTGATTTGGTAAAGGAGGAACGAAAATTAGATATCGTTTTTTTAGACGAAAATATGCCAGGATTAAACGGCATAGAAACCTTACAACAATTAAAAGCAATCCGACCAAATTTGCCTGTGGTAATGATTACCAAAAGTGAAGAGGAATATATTATGGAAGAGGCAATTGGAGCTAAAATTGCCGATTATTTAATAAAACCCGTAAATCCTAGTCAGATTTTACTTAGTTTAAAGAAAAATTTAGATCATTCTAGGTTAATTTCACAAAAAACAACCTCAAATTACCAACAAGAATTTCGTAAAATATCAATGGATTTGGCAATGGTAAATTCGTATGAAGAATGGATAGATTTATATAAAAAATTGGTGCATTGGGAAATTGAATTAGAATCTATTGCAGATACAGGAATGCTAGAAATTTTAAAGGCACAAAAAACTGAAGCAAATGCGTTGTTTTTTAAATTTATACGTAATAATTATGAGGATTGGTTTAAAAACGGAAGCGATTACTCGCCAATCTTATCACACCAGCTTTTTAGAAAGGTAATTGCTCCTGTAATCAAACAAGAAAAAACCTTGCTAGTAGTAATTGATAATTTACGGTACGACCAGTTACGTGTTATAGAGCCAATACTTAATTCATATTATAAAAAGAAATCTGAAACATCCTTTTTTAGTATTCTACCAACAGCCACACAATATGCACGAAATGCTATTTTTTCGGGATTAACACCTTCCGAAATGGAAAAAAAATATCCAAATTATTGGAAAAATGATACCGATGAAGGAGGTAAAAATTTATATGAAAACGAATTTTTAATGGCACAATTAAAGCGTTTGAATTTAAATATAAAGCACGATTATTTTAAAATAACAAGCTTAAATAAAGGAAAAGATTTAGCAAATAATTTTAATAAAATTAAAGAAAACGATCTAACGGTTGTTGTATATAATTTTGTAGATATGTTGTCGCATTCACGAACCGAAATGGATATGATTAAAGAACTTGCAGGTGATGATAAAGCATATCGTTCGTTAACTTTAAGTTGGTTTAATAATTCGCCTTTGCTCGAAATGATTGTTAAAGCACAAGAAATGGGGTTGAAATTAATTATCACAACCGATCACGGAACTATTAACGTAAATAAAGCTTCTAAAGTAATAGGAACAAAGGAAATAACAACTAATTTGCGTTATAAAACAGGTCGAAGTTTAAGTTATACAAATAAGGATGTGTTTGCTATTGATAATCCTGCTCAAGTTGGATTGCCATCTGGATATATGACTAGTAAATTTATCTTTGCTAAAGAGGATTATTTTTTCGCATATCCTAATAATTTTAATCATTTTGTAAAGTATTATAAAAATACGTATCAGCATGGAGGTATTTCCTTAGAGGAAATGATTATTCCTTGTGTGGTTTATGATGCTAAATAAAGTGAGTTTAATACCAATTTAACTTTATAAAATCGCATTCTATTACTTCTTTTTCACAATCTTTTTGTTAAAATATTTTACAATAGCTAAGGCTATTC
>CAYOWM010000284.1:0-2930 GCA_964407635.1 uncultured Flavobacteriaceae bacterium | reverse complement strand
GTTCTACACAAAATTTTATCTTTGTTAAAAAGAAAAAGACTAATTTAAAAACCGTCTTTAAAAAGTCCGATTATGGTTTGTCTAATTATCAAAAAGATAGATTACACCAACAAAAAGTAGATTATTTATTAGATAAAATAAGTAAATCTGGTTATAATAGTCTGAGCCAAGCCGAACGAGATTTCTTGTCAAGAGCAAGTAAAAAATGATTTTAAAATGCTATGAAAAACCTCTCTATATTTAATAAATTACTTTATGTAATTAATTATATTTTCGCAATTTTGCTCTTGCTAGGATACCTTATTCCGTTTATTAAACCCTCAATTTCTTATAATTTTTCGGTATTGAGTTTGCTAATTCCAGTGCTTATTTCGATAAATTTTTTATTTATTTTCTATTGGATTTTTCAATTTAAAAAAAACTTTTTAGTATCGGTTTTTATTTTGGGAATCGGTTTTCTTATTTCATCACCACTCTATAAATTTACTGCAAATAATAGTAAAAGCACCAATAAAATTAGTATTATGAACTATAATGTACGCCTTTTCAATGCCTACAATTGGTTTAAAGAAAAAGATATTCCTAATTTAATGAAAACGTTTTTTAAACAAGAAAATCCAGATATTTTATGTGTGCAAGAATACCATCCTAAAGGGAAAGATATTATTAATTATCCGTTTGAATATATTAAAACGAATTCTGCTAGTAAAAAATTTGGACAAGCAATTTTTTCAAAATATAAAATTATAAACCAAGGTGCTTTAAATTTTAAAAATACACAAAATAATGCTATTTTTGCTGATATTGTAAAAGACAGAGACACCATCCGAATTTATAACCTGCATATCGAAAGCCTTAGATTAAATCCAAACAAACAAAATTTTGGCGAAAAATCTACCGAAAAATTACTAACTCGTTTGACTAAAGGTTTTGTAAAACAGCAAAAACAAGTAGAGCAAATACTAGCACACCAAAAAAAATGTAAATTTCCTATTTTAGTTGCAGGAGATTTTAACAATACAGCATATTCTTGGGTGTATAAAGCCTTAAAAGGAAACTTTAAAGATTCGTATTTACAAGCAGGTTCTGGTTTTGGAAAAACTTTTGAAATAAAAAACTTTCCTATGCGAATAGATTTTATCTTTGCAGATAAGATATTTACTATTAACAAACATAAAAATTATAAAATAAAATATTCCGATCACTTTCCAATTATGGCAACCATAAGTTTGGACTAAAAATAGATAAACAATGAAATGTAAAAATATAAAAAAAATACTTCTAATAATATTAAGTATAATTAGTCTAAATACCTTTTCGCAAAAAAAAGATTTATCCTTATCGGATGCTGTTTTGGGCTATTATAAAGGTCTGTATCCTAAAAACTTACAAGGATTGCAGTTTATTAGCGGTACAGAATATATGTATTTAGACAACGATACATATATCGTTAAAAATGTTGTGGATTTAGAGTATAAGTCCGAAATACCACTAGCAAATTTTCAAAAAAAATATGCAGATTTAAAACGCTTTCCTCGTTTTTTAAAATTCGATAAAGTTGCAGCAACTTTTATTAAAGATTATACAGTTATAAAATACGACTATAAAAATAATAAAGAATTGGTAAATATTCCTTTTGACAAAAAAGCCGAAAACACCGATTTTAATTCCGATACCAATCGTATTGCCTATACTTTAGATAACAATTTGTACATTGCCACAACTGGTAATCCTAAAATTGCAATTACTAATTTTTCCGATAAAAATATCGTTTCAGGACAAGCAATCGCACGATACGAATTTGGTATTTCTAAAGGTACATTTTGGTCGCCAAACGGAAAGTATTTAGCATTTTATCAAAAAGACGAAAGTAATGTTACTAATTATCCGTTAGTTGATATTACCACATATCCTGCAACAGTTAATGAAATTAAATATCCAATGGCAGGACAAGGCTCGGAAATTGCCAAAATAGGAATTTATAATGTAGAAAAAAACAAAACAATTTATTTAGATATAGATACTTCCGATGAACATTACCTAACCAATTTGTCGTGGAGTCCAGATGAAAAATACGTGTTAGTTGCCGAGGTTAATCGAGGGCAAAACCATATGGATTTTAATTTGTATAAAGTTTCAAGCGGAAAAAAAGTACGCACACTTTTTACCGAAAAGAACGACCGTTGGGTTGAACCAGAAAACGAAGCTGTATTTATACCAAATAATAAAACCGATTTTGTTTGGCTAAGCGAAAGAAATGGTTTTAAAAATGCATACATCTATTCCATTAAAGGAAAACTAAAAAAACAATTAACCGATTTTAAATTTCCTATTAAATCTATTTTAGGATTTGATAAAAGTGGCGAAAACATTATTTTATCCGCAACAGGAAAAGATGGTCGTGAAACACATATTTATAAAGTAAATATTAAATATGGCGATATTACAAAAATCACTTCCAAAAAAGGAACACATCGTGCAATTTTAAAAGGAAATTATTTAATAGATACGTATACAAGTTTAGAAATTCCTAGAGAAATAAGTACCATAAACTTAATAGACGGAACAGAAGAATATATTTTTGCTGCTAAAAATCCGTTAGAAAACTATACAATTGGTAAAACCGAATTTGTAACCTTAAAATCGGAAGATAATTTTGATTTATATGGTAGAATTATCAAACCAGCAAATTTTGATTACAGTAAAAAATATCCTGTTTTAATTTATGTTTACGGAGGAACACACGCACAATTAGTAACCAATTCATGGCTTGGAGGTGCTAGTTTATGGATGCAACAATTTGCAACAGATAAGCAATACATAGTTTTTACTTTAGATAATCGTGGCTCGGAAAATAGAGGTTTCGCTTTTGAAAGTATTATCCATCGTAAAGCAGGTACAGCTGCAATTGCCGATCAAATGAAGGGTGT
>CAYOWM010000283.1:0-2939 GCA_964407635.1 uncultured Flavobacteriaceae bacterium | reverse complement strand
TCTACGGAAACTAGATGATTAACTGTTTTTACCATTCCTAAAATCGAAGGAGTTGCGTCATGCACAACAACTTGATTCATTTTTCTTAAACCCAAAGCGACTAAAGTCAATTTTTGATTTTTTGGTCGTCTTATTTGGCTTTTTACTTGTTTAATTTGTATTTTTTTCATCACAGATTTGTGTTTAAAAATTAACCGTTAAATACTTTGCTTAAAGAAATTCCTCTTTCTTTAGCAATTTTATTTGCATCTCTCATTTGTAATAAGGCATCAAAAGTTGCTTTTACCACGTTATGCGGATTTGAAGAACCTTGTGATTTAGATAATACATCATGAACACCTACAGACTCAAGTACAGCACGAACTGCACCACCTGCGATTACTCCTGTACCATGCGAAGCTGGTTTTAAGAATACTTTAGCACCTCCAAATTTTCCTTTTTGTTCGTGTGGAATTGTTTGGTTATGAATAGGAATTCTAACTAGATTTTTTTTAGCATCTTCAATTGCTTTTGCAATAGCAGAAGTAACATCTTTTGATTTACCTAAACCATGTCCGATAACTCCATCACCATTACCAACAACAACGATTGCAGAAAAACCAAATGTTCTACCTCCTTTTGTTACTTTAGTAACTCTTTGTACACCTACCAAGTGATCTTTTAAATCTAATCCGCTTGGTTTAACTCTTTCTACGTTTGAATATTTTTTATACATTGCGAACTATTAAAATTTTAAACCACCTTCTCTAGCACCTTCTGCTAAAGATTTAATTCTACCATGATATAAGTAACCGTTTCTATCAAAAGAACAGGTTTCAATACCTTTTTTTATAGCTTTTTCTGCTAATAATTTACCTAATTGTTTTGCGATTTCAGTTTTTGTTCCTGAAACTTTATCTGCTTTTGATTTAGACGATACAGCAGCAAGTGTTACACCGTTTACATCATCAATTAGTTGAGCATCCATACCTTTATTACTTCTAAAAACAGATAATCTAGGTTTTGTTGCAGTACCAGAAACGTGTTTTCTGATTCTTCTTTTTATACGTAATCTACGTTCTAACTTTGTTAATGCCATGTTATTTTATAAATTATGCAGTTTTACCTGCTTTTCTTCTTAATACTTCACCTACAAACTTGATACCTTTTCCTTTATAAGGTTCTGGTCTTCTATAAGAACGAATCTTAGCAACTACTTGTCCTAATAATTGTTTATCGTGAGATGTTAATTTAATTTTAGGGTTTTTTCCTTTTACAGATTCGGTTTCAATTTTAACTTCTGGTGCAATTAGCATAGAAATAGTGTGAGAAAAACCTAAAGCCAATTCTAAAACTTGCCCTTGGTTAGATGCTCTATATCCAACACCTACTAATTCTAATTCTTTTGTCCATCCTTTAGATACTCCTTCAATCATATTGAAAATAAGAGATCTATATAAACCATGTTTTGCTTTATGGTTTTTGTTTTCTGAAGGTCTTTCTAGAGTTATAACTCCATCTTCAATTTTAATCGCTATCTCACTGTATTCTTGAGATAACTCGCCTAGTTTTCCTTTAACAGTAATCATATTGTCTTTTATATCGACAGTTGTTCCTGCTGGAATTGTTATTGGGCTTTTACCTATTCTTGACATTTTATAAAATTTATAGGATTAATAAACGTAACATAAAACTTCACCACCAACATTTTCTTGTCTTGCTTTTTTATTTGTCATTACACCTTTAGATGTAGAAACAATTGCAATTCCAAGACCATTTAATACTCTTGGCATTTCTGTTGAGGAAACATATTTACGTAAACCTGGTTTACTGATACGTTGTAATTTTTTAATAATTGGTTTTTTGGTAATTTTATCAAATTTGATTGCGATTTTAATTGTACCTTGTACGGTATCGTTTTCAAATTTATAACTTAAAATGTACCCTTGATCAAAAAGAATTTTTGTAATTTCTTTTTTAAGATTAGAGGCTGGTATAGACACTACTCTGTGCCCTGCTTGTGCAGCGTTTCTCAATCTTGTCAAATAATCTGATATTGGATCTGTAATCATTTAATTTAATTTTCGATTTTGGTTTTCAATAGAATTGAACTTCAAATCATTAATACTATATTTATTTGGTAATTTTTACCAACTTGCTTTTCTCACACCTGGTATTAAACCTTGGTTAGCCATTTCTCTGAAAGTAACACGACTAATTCCAAACACACGCATATATCCTCTTGGACGTCCAGTTAATTTACATCTATTGTGCAAACGAACAGGTGAAGCGTTTTTTGGTAATTTTTGCAATGCTTCATAATCACCAGCTTCTTTTAAAGCTTTTCTTTTTGCAGCATATTTTGCAACCGTTTTTTCTCTTTTTCTCTCACGAGCTTTCATTGATTCTTTAGCCATAACTTAGTCTTTTTTGAAAGGTAAACCTAATTCTTTTAATAATGATTTTGCTTCTTTATCTGTATTTGCAGAAGTTACAAATGTAATATCCATTCCTGAAATTTTATTGATTTTGTCAATTTCGATTTCTGGAAAAATAATTTGTTCGGTAATTCCTAAATTATAGTTACCTCTTCCGTCAAATCCTGTAGCTTTAATACCTTTAAAATCTCTTACACGAGGCAAGGAAGCTGTTACAAGTCTATCTAAAAACTCATACATTTTAGAACCTCTTAGCGTAACTTTAGCACCAATTGGCATTCCTTTACGTAATTTAAAAGTTGCAATATCTTTTTTAGAGATTGTAGATAAAGCTTTTTGACCAGTAATCATTGTTAACTCGTCAACAGCATAATCGATTAATTTTTTGTCTGCTACTGCTGCACCAACACCTTTACTTAAAACTATTTTTTTAAGTTCTGGTATTTGCATCACATTTTTATAACCAAATTCTTTCATTAAAGAATCTTTGATTCGGTTATTATATTCGTTTTTTAGTCTAGG
>CAYOWM010000282.1:0-2959 GCA_964407635.1 uncultured Flavobacteriaceae bacterium | reverse complement strand
ATTAGGAATTTTATCCATTTTTACATTTTTGTACTCTTCATCTTCTTTAAAAATAATAGGTTCGCCTCGTCGTTGTGGGATTTCAACAGGAATAACTTCGTTGTTAAATTTTCCTTCACTCCAAGCTTTTGCAGATCTAGTATAGGATTCAATAGCAAAAGCATCTTGCTCTTCTCTTGAAAAATTATGTTCCGAAGCACATAAATCGCCACAAGTTCCCATGTGTTTTTGGTCGTAAACATTGGTTAAACCATCGTTAACTAAACCATCAATTAAGGTGATATTTCCTAATTTTTGTCCTTTTCTGCCGTTGAGATAATGAGGTGCCATAGACATATTTTCCATTCCTCCAGCAATAACAACATCTGCATCACCACATTTTATGGTTTGAGCAGCTAACATTACAGCCTTCATTCCAGAGGCACAAACTTTATTAATAGTAGTACACGGAACGCTATCTGGCAATCCTGCAAAAATAGCAGCTTGTCGTGCAGGAGCTTGTCCTACACCAGCTTGTAGCACATTACCCATAAATACTTCGTCGATTAAATTTACATCTAAATTAATTTTTTCAATAGCACTTTTTATAGCGGTTGCACCTAATTTAGGAGCAGGAACAGTAGATAAACTTCCCATAAAACTACCCATAGCTGTACGTACAGCAGAAACAATTACAACTTCTTTCATTTTGTTATTTTTATAATTATACTGCGAAAATAATTAATTTATGCGTAGAAATAAATTATTATCCACTAATTTTTTTACTTTTGGAAATCCAATTTATGTTTATGAAGGATTTTTTGAATAGAATTTACCAAAACCACAACTTGATATATAAAATACTTTTGTTTGTAGCGACAACTGTATTAATTGTATTTCTGCTTCCGAAAGGCAGTTATTTTAAATATGATATTCAAAAAGGTAAAATTTGGCAATATGCCGATTTGTATGCTCCATTTGATTTTGCAATTCAAAAAACAAAAGTTGAAGTAGAAAAAGAGAGAAAATACATCCAATCTCATAAAAAACTATATTATAAACTTTCGGATAAAATTGCGGATGATGTTATCAAAAAAATGGCTAACGAAGTGGAAATTACTTTTCCTAATGTTTCTGAGGTAGAAATAAATTCCTATAAAAAAATAGGAGAAGCATTATTAAAAAAAATATATAAAAATCCATATACTACCGATGATTTATCAAAAGTAGCATCCATTATGCTTATTCATAAAAATGAAGCTGTAGATTTTTTAACGGATAAATTACTCACAGCTAAAAATATTTCAAATTATTTGAATGTAGAATTACAAAATAAGCAACTTTTAGAAAAAGAAAAATTTATAAAAGTAATTTTAAATGTTTTAAAGCCAAATATTACATTCAATACGGAATTTACCAATAAAGCACTCCAAGAAAAACTAAATAAAATTTCTTTAACCAAAGGTAAAATAGCAAAAGGTAAAATATTAATAACTAAAGATGATATTGTAGATGATACAAAGTTTAAAATACTAAATTCCTTAAAAAATGAATATAAAACGCAACAGCTAAGCACCGTAAATTATTATTGGTTACTTTTTGGCTATTCTATATTAGTAGCTTTGGCATTGATAATGTTGCTGTTTTTTTTGCGAAAATACCGTTTGGATATATATAACGATAATAATAAAATATTTTTCATCTTTTTTAATGTATTATTAATGGTTTTTATGGTAATTATAACCATAAAATTTAAGCCTAATTTTCTGTACGCAACGCCATTAATAATTTTACCAATAGTTTTAAAAGCATTTTTCGATGCTCGTTTAGGTCTTTTTACACATGTTTTAACAGTACTCCTTTTAGGGTTTGTAGTACCAAATAGTTTTGAATTTATTTTTCTTCAAATTATTGCTGGTATTGTAACAATTTTAACCGTTTCTGAATTGTATAAACGAGCAAACTTATTTATATCAATAAGTCAAATTACTTTGATATATATGATTGCTTATTTTGCATTTCATAGTATTCAAGAAGGTACAGCAAGTAATATTAAAGGATTATATTTTGCCTTATTTGGTTTAAATGGTGTTTTGGCATTGCTATCGCAATATTTAATTTGGATTTACGAAAAAATTTTCGGATTGGTATCCGATGTTTCATTATTGGAATTGTCCAACACAAATTCAAAATTATTACGCGAATTAAACGAAAAAGCACCAGGAACATTTCAGCATTCGATGCAAGTAGCAAATATTGCAGAAGCATCGGCAAATGAAATAGGAGCAAATGCTATGTTAGTGCGTACAGGAGCGTTGTATCACGATATTGGTAAAATGTTGCGTCCGATGTCTTTTACCGAAAACCAAAGCACACATGTAAATATACATAACGAATTA
The DNA here is from genome assembly GCA_964407635.1 of uncultured Flavobacteriaceae bacterium. Taxonomy (GTDB): domain Bacteria; phylum Bacteroidota; class Bacteroidia; order Flavobacteriales; family Flavobacteriaceae; genus S010-17. The sequence continues at coordinate 581 of CAYOWM010000282.1, read as the reverse complement.
TCTCCTAAAGATAGTGCAAAAATAATTATTGGTCATGTTATAAAAGGAATAGAATTAGCAAAAAAACACGGATTACCAGAACGAATAATTGATTTTATCAGAACGCATCATGGCACAAGTTTGGTGTATTATTTTTATAAAAAGCAAGAGCAATTAGCACCTGATGATTTAGAGGAAAAGGATTTTAGATACCCAGGACCAATTCCGTTTTCAAAAGAAACTGCAATTTTAATGATGGCAGATGCTTCAGAAGCGGCATCAAAAAGTTTAAAAAACCCAACAGCACAATCTATTGACAATCTAATTGAAAAAGTAATCGATTCGCAAATGAATAACGGTCAATTTATGAATTCGGATATTACTTTTAAAGAAATAAAAACTATTAAAAAAGTGATAAAGAGTAAGTTAAAAAACATTTATCACTTGCGAATTGAATATCCCGAATAAAAATGAAAAAAATCTTGTGATATTTCAATAGTAATATTACATTTGCAACCGCTAAAAAGAAGTTCTTGTAAAAATAAATATTGGAGAGGTGCCAGAGTGGTCGATCGGGGCTCCCTGCTAAGGAGTTGTACCTT
>CAYOWM010000281.1:0-2965 GCA_964407635.1 uncultured Flavobacteriaceae bacterium | reverse complement strand
GTAGATTTTGGTGTTGTGGATATTTCTTTTAATTCAGGATATAATTACGATACATACGTGCAATACGATGATTACGGAGCAGTTATTCAAATAGAAAATATTCCTATTTATTATGATTATTACGGAAGAATTTCACAAATTGGTTCTACTTATATTCGTTATAATCACAGACGATTAATTCAATTTGGAAATATGTATGTGCATTATAATCCTTATGGATATTTTAATTATTGCTCAGGATATATTAATGTATTTAATCATCATTATAATTACAGACCTTACACACATTATTTTGTACGACCAATGTATAACTATTGTTTGGTAAGTTACGAACCGTATCGCAGACATTATGCTCCAGTACGATATCGTTATAATAGTACAGCTTATCGTAGTAGAGCAAGAAGAACACGTACTGCAAGAACATCTGTTAGAAGAAATGTGCCAAGACGAGTAGCTCCAAGAACAAGAACATCTGTTAAACGTACTAATGAAACACGAACAGTACGAAATAGAAATACTGTAAATGGAACGCATTCTGCTAGACAAGAACGAAATACAGTAATACGAAATAATACAGTACGAAATACAAGACAAGCGGTACGTTCTACACCAACACGAAATGACAGAGTAGTTAGAAGTACAAATGTACGAACTAGAACTAGTACAACACGAACCAATCCTGTTCGTAATAATAAAAGAACAAGAACGGTACAAAATTCCGTTAGAACTAAGCGAAATAGTGGCACATCACGAATTAGAAGTATTGCTTCAAATTCTAGAAAAAAACATACTGCTAGACGAAATTCTAGAAGATAAAATAAGGTTTGGTTAGTTGAAAGAGTCTTTAATCGTATGATTAAGGGCTTTTTCCGTTTTTAAATTTAACAATTGTGTAAATGGAACCCTTTTTTATCTTATTTTTGCAGTAATAATTCAACTACTCTAAAAATGAAAATATTAATACTTAATGGTCCTAATCTAAATTTACTAGGTACACGAGAGACTAGTATTTATGGTTCTGTATCTTTTGTAGATTATTTAAAAACACTAAAAAAAGAGTTTTCAAATGTTGAAATTGCATATTTTCAATCGAATATTGAAGGAAAAATAGTAGATAAATTACAAGAAATAGGTTTTTTATATGACGGAATACTATTAAATGCTGCAGCATATACACATACATCTATTGCTATTGCGGATGCTGTAAAGGCAATTACAACACCAGTTATTGAAGTACATATAAGTAATGTAACAAATAGAGAAGAATTTAGACATAATTCGTATATTGCACCAAATTGTATAGGTGTTATTTTAGGATTTGGATTAGAAAGTTATAAATTAGCATTGCAATATTTTGTAAATAAACAATAATTTTATTTGCCATAAAAAGGGGAAAAGTAATGACTACAACTATTGAGCAAGTTATTCTTGTTGATAAAAATGATACTAAAATTGGCTTAATGCCAAAGTTAGAAGCACATGAAAAAGCATTGTTACATCGTGCTTTTTCGGTTTTTGTTTTTAATGATAAAAACGAATTGCTTTTGCAACAACGAGCAAGTCATAAATACCATTCGCCAAATTTATGGACAAACACTTGCTGTAGCCATCAACGAGATGGTGAATCTAATATCCAAGCAGGAAAAAGACGACTTTCCGAAGAAATGGGATTTGTTTGTGATTTAAAAGAATTGTTTCATTTTATATACAAAGCTCCGTTTGATAATGGCTTAACCGAACACGAATTAGATTATGTAATGATTGGTTATGCTAATGAAAATCCGATTATTAATAAAGAGGAAGTAGCCAGTTTTAAATGGATGACTTTACCAGATATTGAAGCAGATATATCTGCGAATTCAGAAAAATATACCGTTTGGTTTAAAATAATTTTTAAAGAATACCTTAATAGATTAAAATAATTTTATATTTTTAAGAAAATTTTAACAAATACAATGCCAGTAGTAACCGTAAATAGACACGCACATTTTAATTCGGCACACCGTTTGCTTAACAATAAATGGTCAGATGATAGAAATGCATCTATTTTTGGTAAATGTGCAAATCCTAATTATCACGGCCATAATTACGAATTGATAGTTTCTGTAACAGGAGAGATTAATAAAGAAACGGGTTTTGTAATGGATATGAAAATATTAAAAGAATTAATTAAAACAGAAATAGAAGATTGTTTTGATCATAAAAACCTTAATGAAGAAGTAGCAGAGTTTAAAACTTTAAATCCTACAGCAGAAAATATTTCTGTAGTAATATGGAATAAATTACGGAAAAAAATAGATATGAAATTACAATTAAAAATAACATTATTTGAAACCCCTAGAAATTTTGTAATATATGAAGGCTAAAAAATATTTTTGTATGTATTTGTTATTTGCATTTTTTGCAGGTATGCAAATAAATTTTTCACAACGAATAATTGTTGGTGATCAGATGCCTAATTTTGAACTTTTAAACCAATTTTCAACATCGATAAGCTCCGATTCTTTGCGTGTAAAAAAAGGTGTAGTTTTGTTTTTTTATTCGAATAAAGAAAGTTTTAAAAAAAATAAAAGTGCTTATGAGTTTAAAAATAAAAGCAAATTGTTTAAAGATTTAGATGTAAAAATTGTTGGTGTCGTTGCCGATGCAATACCAAATATACGTGAGTTTACAGTTCGTGAGCGTATTAAATACGATATTATTTCGGATAATCGAGGTATGTTGCACGATATGTTTGGTGTTAGTCAAAAAAAATTGGGTTCTGGTAGTAGAGTATATACTTTTGTTTTTAAAGAAGGTGTTGTAGTAAAGGTTATGAATACCAAAGATGCTGCCGAAAGTCAGGTCTATGACGCTTTAGGTGTTTTTATCAAATAGCATGAAAAAGATCATTTTAGCAAGTACTTCAACGATTTACGGAAGCGATTATCTTTCATATTTATTACCAGAATTAAAATCTTTTTTT
>CAYOWM010000280.1:0-2975 GCA_964407635.1 uncultured Flavobacteriaceae bacterium | reverse complement strand
AGTTAAAATATACATTAGTATTGGTGCAACACAGTTTTGAGATACACAAACACAGCATTAGTTATGGTAATTTAGCTAGACAAAAATGCTAAAGTATCTACATTATCTGCATAATCTGTAAGTTTTGGTTTTTGTGTTTCGCCAAACGGAACGGAATCTAAAATACCATTATTACTAACTAAAACCTGAATTTTATCTTTATCTTGAGTTACTTTTTCTTGCAATTTATCCAAATCATCGTAATATTCGTAAAATAGTACAGCAATTGGTGATGCATAGCTTGTATCTTCCTTTAACATAAGAAAACCATTTTCTAATAATTGAAATTTACTCATTAAAAAAACAGCTTTATTATAGGTGTAATTATTATCGTATTTTGTGTAATTTATTAAATCTTTAAACTTGTAAATTGCTTTAAAAAAATTGTCAAAATTATATCCTTTCGGAATGAAAATCTTAGAAATAGAACGGCATCCTAAACCAAAATATCTAAAAATATCCTCACCAAGACTTTCCAATTCGCTAATAGATTCGTTGCCTGTTAAAATACCTACACCATTTCTGTTTTGACGGATAATATGCGGATATTTCCCAAAATAATAATCAAAATATCTAGCAGTATTATTGCTTCCTGTTGCGATTACAGCATCAAAATTTTCTAATTTATCGGTAAAATGAATATATTCTTTAAATTTAGGATTGCAATATTCTAAATATTTGGCTAAAAAAGGCAATAAAAATTTATCATTTGACGATAGTTTAACTTGTATTTGATTACCTGAAATCAGAACACTTAAAAAATCATGAAAACCAACAAGTGGAATATTTCCTGCCATAATCACAGCAATTGTTTTACGATTTTGTTTTAAGTTATAATTTGAAGTCCAGCTAGTTAAATTTTTATTATTCAATAAATTAGACCAAGCCTCACAAGTGTATAAAACATTGTTCTCGGTAAACCAAGAATTAGATTCTTTTGCTCTTTTTATCAACGTTTTAAATGAATCAAAAAATACATCGTTATATTTTACAATCTCTTTTTTTACGATACCAGATTGTTTAAATTGACTCAAAAAATTGCCTAATTCACTAAAAGCACTAATCCTATTTTCTAACAACATCTATAATTAAATTGCATTTATATTTTTTAGCAAAATTAAATTAAAAAATCAAATTGTAGCAATAATTACCAATTAATGTAAATTATTATAATTGCATCTTTAATCTTAACAATTAATAAAGAAAATAATTGAAAAATAATAGTAATTTTGAAGTTCAAAAGAAAAAGAATTTATATATGAAAATAGCAAAGCGAATTATACTAGCCATTTTTTTATTACTAGCCATTTTATTTGCAGTTATTTATTTTTATAAAGATGCTTTAATAAAGAAATTTGTGGCAAAATTTAATAGCGATTATAATATTGAAATAGCTTATAATTCAATAGATTTTAGTGTTTTACGAAGTTTTCCTAATGCAACTTTAATACTCAATGACTTAAAGGTAACTACCGAAAAACCTTTTAAAAACGATACCTTATTTTTTTCAGAAAAAATATATCTAGACCTTAATATTAAGGATATTTTTAAAAAGAATGCCGATAAAATTAACATTAAAGATATTCTTATTGAAAATGCAAGGGTAAATCTAAAAATAAATAAAAACGGATTGGCAAATTATGAAGTGAAATATTTGGGTAAAACGAGCGATACCAATTCCGATACCAAAACGAATTCAGATAATAATGATGTAACGTTTCGTATTAAAAAATATCAAATAAAAAATACAGACATTCTTTTTAACGATGAACAAACAACTAATTACATTGCACTAACTAATTTTAATCATATTGGAAGCGGTGATTTTAATGCTTCAACAATGGATTTGGATACCAAAACAAATATAGATGCTTTTACCGTAAAAATGGGTAAAATCACCTATTTAAATAAGGCTAAAATTAATTTGGATGCCATTTTCGGAATAGATTTTAACACAATGAAATTTGTTTTAAAAGAAAATACCTTGCAAGTAAACGATTTGATTTTAAAATTAAACGGTTTTGTAAAACACAATAAGACTAATGAAGAAATGGATCTTACTTTTAGCACACCAAAAGCTAATTTTAAGTCAATACTTAGTTTAATTCCTAACGCATACTCTGCTGATTTTAAAGGCGTAAAAGCTAATGGAATAACCGATATTTCAGGATTTGCAAAAGGAAAATATTCCGATACGGAAATGCCAATTTATGCTATTAAAATTAGGACAAATAATGCTTCGTTTAAATATCCTAATTTGCCAAAATCGGTTACAAATATTAGTTTTGACGGTAGTGTAATTAATAATTCAAAATATAGTAATCCGTTTTTAGATATTACCAATTTAAAATTTACCATCGATCAAGATACTTTTCAAACTAAAGGTAAAATTACTAATTTGACTAAAAATCCAACGGTAGATGCCAATTTTAACGGAACAATAAATTTAGAAAATTTATCTAAGGCATATCCAATACAATTAGAGCAAAAATTAACAGGAATTTTAAATGCTAATGTTATGGTAAAAGCCGATAAAAAATCGGTAGAAACCAATAAATTTGATAAAATTAAAACAAACGGAACGGCTAGTTTACAAGATTTTTCATACACTGAAAAGGATTTAGCAAATCCTGTTTATATAAAAAATGCAACTGTTAATTTTAAAACAAATTCTATTAAGTTAACCGATTTTAATGCAAAAACTGGTAAAAGTGATGTGAAAGTAACAGGTACTTTAGATAATTTATTTGCCTTTATGTTCGATGAAAAAAAATTAAAAGGAAATTTTAATGTGCAATCTAATACGTTCAATGTGAGCGATTTTTTAGTTGCCGATTCTACTGTTTCAAAAACTGAAAATAAAGATGAAGTATCACAATCTAGCTCAGAAAATTTAAAAATTCCAGATTTTTTAGATGTAACTACAAGTTTTAAAG
>CAYOWM010000279.1:0-2982 GCA_964407635.1 uncultured Flavobacteriaceae bacterium | reverse complement strand
AGTAGATTGTATCTTTACCAAAGCAAACCAACAATTGCTTTATGTGTATGATTTTTTTAACCGTTGGACGTTTTTTGTAGAATTTATTGAAATCTATAAAACAAAGGAAGATAAAAATATTCCGCTTTTACTATTTTCGTTAGGCGAAGTGCCAAAAGAAGCTCCAAAAAAAGAATTTGAACCAAAAAAAGACGACGATCAAGAGGATTTTGATATTTTTGACGGCGACGATTCTTTTGATAGCTATTATTAATTATTCTATTTGGCATTAACATATTTTTTAGAACATTTCGTTTTAAATTTATGTACTTTTGCAAGTATATTTTAAAATTGAATATTTTTTTTGAAAAAATTAGATAAATACGTATTGAAAAGTTTTCTTGTGCCATTTTTGGCAACTTTTTTTGTCGTACTTTTTGTATTAATAATGCTTGCACTATGGCAGCAGTTTGATAAAATTGCAGGTAGAGGATTAGGAGCAAGTGTGCTTTTAAAATTCTTTGGTTATACAACATTACTTACTATACCAATGGCATTATCTATTGGTATTTTACTATCCTCCATTATGGCTTTGGGTAATTTATCTGAAAATTACGAATTCGCTGCAATAAAATCTGCAGGAATTTCTTTACACAGAATGCTTAGACCATTAATTATTTTAATGGTTATAACAAGTTTTGCTAATTTTTTATTTTTAAATTATGTATTTCCTGTGGCAACTTACGAGGCAAAAAACTTGGTTTACAATATCAAAAAAAAACAACCTGCACTTGCTTTAATTGCAGGTTCATTTAATTCTGATATACCTGGTTTTAGTATTAAATTTGCCAAAAAATACGGTAAAGAAAGTAATTTATTAGAGGATGTTATTATTTACGATTTGCGAGATCGTCGTTATAACAATAAAGTAATGACCGCAAAATATGGCGAAATTGCCACAAAACCTGGTAGCAAATACATGACGCTAATTTTAAAAGATGGCTACTATTTTGACGATATAAAACAAAAGAAAAATTTTTCCTTAACTAGAGATAAAATGCCATTTATAAAATCGCATTTTTCTGAACATCAAATTAATTTTGACATTTCAGGACTGGATAAAATCGACAACCGAAAATACGACCAACATTACGAAATGATGAGTCTTAAGCAGCTAAAAACTAAAGTAAAAAAACTTAAAAAACCACTAAAAGAAAGTTTTGAAAACAACCGTAAACGTTACTATTTAAGTGTTAAAGGAAATAAATTATTTAAAGACACCATAAAAGATACCATTGAATATAACACAACTATTTTAGATAATTACAACCAACGAAACAAGTTAAAATTATTGCAAAATACTAACAGAGAAATCAAACGTATTAAAAATGCATATCAAAATTTAAAGAAAAATTTTACTATAAAAAAACGACGAATACACATTTACGAAACCGAATTTTTTAAACGAATTGCCTTTGCTATTTCCTGTTTAATTTTATTTTTAATTGGTGCTCCTCTTGGTTCATTAATTAGAAAAGGAGGTTTTGGTGTACCGATGATTATGGCAATCTTAATTTTTGTAGTCTATCATTTTGTAGGAACAATGGCTAAAGGAATGGCTGAAAACGGCTCTATATCACCATTTTTAGGTGGTTGGTTTTCTACTATATTAATGCTACCTTTTGGCTTGTATTTACTCTATAAAGCAATACAAGATAAAGGTTTTATAAATTTGGAAGCACTCACAAAACCAATTCAAATTTTTTTCAAAAAACTATTCACTAAAAAACAAAAAGCAATTTAAAATGGACTTCAAATTAAATAACGTAGAAGAAGCAATTGAGGATATAAAAAATGGTAAACTCGTAATTGTTGTCGATGATGAGGATCGAGAAAATGAAGGTGATTTTATTGCTGCTGCCGAAATGGTTACGCCAGAAATGATTAATTTTATGGCAACACATGGTCGTGGATTAATCTGTGCTCCGATTACCGAAAAACTTAGTAAAAAACTAGATTTACCTTTAATGGTAAACAAAAATACCGTTTTACACAATACTCAATTTACCGTTTCGATTGATTTAATTGGTAATGGTTGTACCACAGGAATTTCTGCACAAGACAGAGCAAAAACCATAAAAGCACTAACCGAAGCGAGTACAAAACCAGAGGATTTTAGAAAACCTGGTCATATTTTTCCGTTAATTGCAAAATCTGGAGGCGTTTTACGTAGAACAGGACACACCGAAGCCTCCATAGATTTAGCTAGATTAGCTGGTTTACAACCTGTTGGTATTTTAGTAGAAATACTAAAAGAGGATGGTACAATGGCTAGATTACCAGATTTGATTAAAGTTGCTAAAAAATTTAATTTAAAAATTATTTCGATTGAAAAATTAGTTGCTTATCGTATGCAACACGATTCGCTAATTGAAAAAGTAGAGGATTTTATGATGACTACTAGATTTGGCGAATTTAGATTACGAGCTTTTAAACAAACTACTAACAATCAGGTGCATATAGCATTAACTAAAGGAAATATTAAAAATGAGGAAGCAACACTTGTTCGTGTAAATTCTACTTTAATAAACAACGATATAATCCGATTATTAACCAATAAGCCTGACGATCGTTTTAGTAAAATTTTTAAAATGATTAACGAAGAAAAGAAAGGAGCAGTTGTGTTTATCAACCAAGAAAATCAAGGCTTTAACTTAATAAACCGATTATCATTAATTAAAGATGCACAACACGAAAATCAAGCACAAGTACCAAAAATAAAATTAGATGAAAAAGATTTTGGTATCGGAGCACAAATTTTACATCAAATAAATATTCGGAAAATAAAATTAATCAGCAACAACCCAAACAAACGTATCGGAATTATCGGTTACGGCTTAGAGGTTGTAGAAAATGTTGAATTTTAAGAGTCCGTTATAAAAGTTGGGAATTATCAAAACAATTCAATAAAAATTTTATTTTTTTGATATAAAATACCTGTAT
>CAYOWM010000278.1:0-2987 GCA_964407635.1 uncultured Flavobacteriaceae bacterium | reverse complement strand
AAACTGCACGTCATTATTTGGAATGCTCGTTTTTCGATACGCACCATAAAATGCTATGTTTACGTGTCTGAAAACTGTGCAACACCAATACTAATGACATGTTGACTTTTCGTTACGAAAACCCTTTCGGATTTAAGGTATAAATATAATATCCAAAATAGCACAGCAACATTATTTTTTAACCGAAAGTTAAAATTGTATATAGAATTTCTTACTTTTGCAAACAATGAAATTTACAGCCAAACAAATAGCAGATGTTTTAGAAGGGATTATTATTGGAAATCCAGACATTGAAGTAAGCAAATTATCAAAAATTGAAGAAGGTAAAAAAGGTTCTTTAACTTTTTTATCCAATCCAAAATACACTTCTTTTTTATATACCACAAATGCTTCCGTAGCAATTGTAAATAAAGACTTTGAGCCTGAAAAACCAATACAAACCACTTTAATAAAAGTGGAAAATGCCTATCAAGCATTTTCAAAATTATTAGCATATTACAATCAAGTAAAACTGCATAAGGTTGGTATTGAACAACCTAGTTTTATAAGTGAAACTGCAACATTAGGTAGCGATGTTTATATTGGTGCTTTTGCATACATTGGCAAAAATGTTACATTAGGTGATAATGTAAAAATTTATCCAAATAGCTTTATTGGCGACAATGTAAGCATTGATAACAATACAACCTTATTCGCAGGAGTAAAAATATATTCGGAAACTATTATTGGAAAAAATTGCAATATCCATGCTGGTGTTGTAATTGGTTGCGATGGTTTTGGTTTTGTTCCTGATGACAATGGTGTATTTACCGCTGTGCCACAGACTGGTAATGTTATTATTGAAGACAACGTAGATATCGGAGCTGCAACAACTATTGATAGAGCTACTTTAGGAGCAACTATTATCAGAAAAGGTGTAAAATTAGACAACCAAATTCAAGTTGCTCACAACGTCGAAATTGGTCAAAACACTGTAATTGCATCACAAACAGGAATCGCAGGTTCTACTAAAATTGGTAAAAATTGTATGATTGGTGGACAAGTAGGCTTTGCAGGTCATCTTACCATAGGAGATTTTGTTAAAATACAAGCACAATCTGGTGTTGGCAAAAACCTTAAAGATAATGCTGTTGTACAAGGTAGCCCTTCTTTTAATTATAACGATTGGAATAAATCCTACGTACATTTTAAAAATTTAAGCAAATTAGAAAAACGAATAACGGAGTTAGAAAAACAAAAAAAGATTGATTAATAATGGAAAGCAAAAAACAAAAAACCATATTAAAAGAAACTACTTTAGAAGGTGTTGGTTTACACACAGGTCAAGTTGTGAAAATGATTTTCAAACCTGCTCCTGAAAATTCAGGTTATACCTTTGTTCGTACGGATTTAGAAGGAACACCACATATCGAAGCCCTAGCAAAATACGTTATCGCAACTGAAAGAGGTACAAATTTAGAAAAAAATGGCGTTCAAATTAATACATCCGAACACGTTTTAGCAGCAGCAGTTGGACTTGAAATAGACAACTTAATTATTGAATTAAATGCTTCCGAACCACCAATTATGGATGGTTCTTCAAAATATTTTGTAGAAGCTCTTGAAAAAGCAGGAATACAGCAACAAAATGCCGAAGTAGAAATATACGAAGTTACCGAAAACATCACTTTTAAAGACGAAGAAACAGGAAGCGAAATAATGATAATGCCTTGCGATAACTATAAAATTACTGCAATGGTTGATTTTGAAACAAATATTTTAGGCACACAAAATGCCAATCTAGAAAAAATTTCTGATTTTAAAGACAACATAGCAAATGCAAGAACTTTTAGCTTTTTGCACGAAATAGAAATGCTTTTAGATCACAATCTTATTAAAGGTGGCGATTTAAATAATGCTATCGTATATGTAGATAAAGAACTTTCTACAGAAACTATGGACAAACTAAAAAAAGCATTTAATAAAGATAATATTACCGTAAAACCAAACGGAATTTTAGATAATCTAACCTTACATTGGCCAAACGAAGCCGCAAGACACAAACTTTTAGATGTTATTGGTGATTTAGCTTTAGTCGGAACACGATTAAAAGGAAAGGTTATTGCAACAAAACCTGGCCATAAAATAAATACCAATTTTGCAAAAAAATTAGCTAACAGAATTAAACAAGAAAAAAGAAATAGAGTTCCTAAATACGATTTAAACCAACCACCATTAATGGATATTCATCAAATAATGAATATTTTACCACATAGACCACCATTTTTACTAATTGACAAAATTTTAGAACTATCTGATACGCATGTTGTTGGTTGCAAAAATGTAACTATGAACGAACCATTTTTTGTAGGGCACTTTCCTGGAGCTCCAGTAATGCCTGGTGTTTTACAAGTTGAAGCAATGGCACAATGTGGCGGAATTTTAGTATTAAGTACTGTTCCAGATCCTGAAAATTACCTTACTTATTTTATGAAAATGGATAATGTAAAATTCAAACAAAAAGTGCTTCCAGGAGATACTTTAATCTTTAAAGCGGAATTAATCACACCTATACGACGAGGTATTTGCCACATGCAAGCCTACGGTTATGCCAACAACAAACTTGTACTTGAAGCACAATTAATGGCACAAATAGCTAAAATAAAAAACTAACAAAAAAGAATTCATTTCTTTTTAGTATAATAAGCAAAATTATGAATCAACCACTAGCATATATTCATCCAGGAGCAAAAATAGCACGAAATGTTGTTGTAGAACCTTTTACTACCATTCATAATAATGTAGAAATTGGTTCTGGTACTTGGATAGGTTCAAACGTTACCATAATGGAAGGTGCACGAATTGGTGAAAATTGTAGAATTTTTCCAGGCTCCGTAATTTCTGCAATACCACAAGATTAAAAATTTGAAGGTGAAGATTCACTTGTTGTAATAGGAAATAGTAAAACCATATTATAAGTCAAAACATAAAGCTGAGGAAGAAAAACA
>CAYOWM010000277.1:0-2989 GCA_964407635.1 uncultured Flavobacteriaceae bacterium | reverse complement strand
GGAAAAATTTTGCACTATTAAACGAAGTGCCAAGACCAAGTAAAAAAGAGGAGAAGGTTCGTGCCTTTATGGTGAATTTTGGAAAAGATTTAGGCTTAGACACACAAGTAGATCCTATAGGAAATGTAATTATTAAAAAAGCAGCTACTAAAGGTTTTGAAAATCGAAAAACAGTTGTATTACAAGGACATTTAGATATGGTTTGTCAAAAAAACAATGATACTGATTTTGATTTTGACACGCAAGGCATTCAAATGTATGTAGATGGCGATTGGGTTAAAGCTAAAGGAACAACTTTAGGAGCAGACAATGGTTTAGGAGTTGCTTCCATTATGGCGATTTTAGAATCTAAAACCATACAACATCCTGCAATTGAAGCACTTTTTACTATTGATGAAGAAACTGGTATGACAGGTGCAATAGGATTACAAGCTGGTTATTTAAATGGCGAAATTCTATTAAATTTAGATACCGAAGACGATGACGAAATTGGTGTTGGATGTGCAGGAGGAATTGATATAACAGCCACAAAAACATACCAACCAAAAGAAATAAACACAAAGGTTAAAGCATACAAAATCACCGTAAAAGGTCTGCAAGGAGGACATAGTGGAATGGATATTCATAAAGGTTTCGGAAATGCAAACAAATTAATGAATCGTATTTTGTATGCCATTCAAGATACTATTTTAATTTCCGAAATTAACGGAGGAAGCCTTCGAAATGCAATTCCACGAGAAAGTAATGCTATTGTAATTTCGGAAAATGAAGATGCGATGGGAGAAAAATTCAACTCCATTTCACAAGAAATAAAAACCGAATACGCAAACCTAGAAAAAGATTTGGTTATTTTGTTAGAGGAAATAGATATACCAAAAAACACTTTAGCAAAATCCGAACAAGACACTTTGTTAAAAGTTGTCTATGCAGCACATAATGGTGTGTATCGTATGAGTCCTGATATTGACGACTTGGTAGAAACATCAAACAATGTAGCAAGAGTCGTTGTAAAAGATGGCGAAATAAAAATTGCATGTCTAACTCGTTCGTCTATCGAATCAGGTAAAATGGATTTAGCAAATAAATTAACCGCAACTTTTAAATTAGGAAATTTTAAAGTAGAATTAAGTGGTTCATATCCTGGTTGGAAACCAAACCCAAACTCTGCCATTTTAAAAACTTTATCTAAAATTTACGAAAATAGATTCAACGAAAAACCAAATATTTTAGCCTGTCATGCTGGATTAGAATGCGGAATTTTAGGTACAAACTATCCAGAAATGGATATGATATCTTTTGGTCCAAATATTCGTGGTGCACATTCACCAGACGAAAAAGCAAGTATTTCATCTACACAAAAATATTGGGGATTTTTATTAGAAGTTTTAGAAAACATTCCTAAAAAATAAAATGCGTTCTATACTAGCCATTTTTTTTCGGGTTTTATTTAAAATTCCTTTTTTTAAACCACATTTTTTTGGAATACATAAAAGAATATTTTTGCCCTTAAATTTATTTAAAGGTGTCGTTCGTACCGTAAAATTTAAAAAAGATATTCTTTTAAAATTAGAAGTTTCCGATTGGGTACAAGAAAATTTATATTTTTTAGATGCTTACGAAGATTCCGAACTTTTATTTATGAAACACATCTTAAAAGATGGAAGTGTTTTTATAGATATTGGAGCAAACATTGGCTTGTATTCCTTAGTTGCTTCAAAAATAGTTAAGAAAAACGGAAGTATTTATGCTTTTGAGCCATATCCAAAAAATAGAGAAGCTTTTAATGAAAATATTGCACTAAATAATTTCAAAAATATTGTAGTAGAAAATTTTGCCATTGCCGAAAAAGAAGGCGAAATAGCACTTTTTTACAATATGGATAATGCTAATTTAGGAATGGTTTCTGCTTACGTTACCGATTTGGATAATGCAGTAAAAGTAAAAACTATATCTTTAGATAATTATGTTAAAAACCAACATATTACTAAAATTGATTTTATTAAATTAGACATTGAAGGTGGAGAATATACAGCCTTGCTGGGAATGCAAGAAGTATTAACAAATCTTTCACCAATTTTAATGATTGAAATTTTAGAATACGTTCCGTTTACAAAAAATACTAATCAAGATAAAATAGTATCTTTTTTAGAAAAATTCGGTTATCAAAAATGGTTTATAAGTGAGAATGGCACATTATCCAAAACACAAAAAGATGCAAGTAGAATGAATTTTATCTTTGCAAAAAAAGATTCAAAATTAACTAAATACCAGTAAAATATGGAAATTCCAAAAAAAGGCGTAGCCACTATAAAACAAGACTTTAACGAATTAATTATTACTATTCCTGCACAAAAAAATTGGTTTGTAATGGTATTTTCATCTATTTGGATGGTTGGATGGTTTTTTGGCGAAACTTTTGCGATATCTATGTTGTTTTCTTCGGATACACCTATTTTCGCAAATCTATTTATACTTTTTTGGTTAACCTTTTGGACGCTTGGTGGTTTTATGATTGTTTTTAATATTTTTTGGATGCTTTTCGGAAAAGAAGTCATTACTTTTCAAAAGCAAAGTTTAAAAATAGCACGAAAAATTGGAGAATTAGGCAGGTCAAAAGAATTTGACTTAAAGCAAATAAAATTTTTTAGCGAAAATCCTTTTTATACACCAAATGCATTTATACGCCAAAAAAGAAATCGTTCCTTTAAATCACTGGACTTTACAAGAGGTGCTTTAAAATTTGATTACGGAATGGAAACCTTCTATTTTGCAAAAGGTATTTCTCAAGCCGAAGCTAAGAAAATAGTAGAAAAATTAAAAACACTTCCGTTTATGGATAAAGCTATTTTTGCGTAGTAAATTTTTCAAAATTTATTTTTATTAATTAAACAAGACTTTGTACTTTTGGCAAAACCTAAACCTAATGTCAAAAACCAAATATATTTTTGTAACAGGAGGTGTTACCTCTTCACTTGGAAAAGGTATAATT
>CAYOWM010000276.1:0-2991 GCA_964407635.1 uncultured Flavobacteriaceae bacterium | reverse complement strand
AGAGCAACGTATTTAATTGATGAAGAAGGAAAAATATTTCACGAAAGTGTAAACGATATGCCTTTAGGTAGAAATGTAAACGAATATTTACGTTTGATTGATGCATATACACACGTACAAGAAAAAGGAGAAGTTTGTCCTGCGAACTGGGAAGACGGAAAAGATGCAATGACGCCAACTCGTGATGGTGTTGCAGATTATTTAAAATCACATTAATTTTTTAGTGTAGAGTTATATTTAGTATTCAGTTAGCAGTACTCAGTATTGAACACTGCTAACTGAACACTGAACACTAATACTAAATAGACAAAAAATAAAACTATGTTAATCGAATTACAAGAAGATAATCTTAAAAATATTATAGACCAAAACGAAGTGGTTTTAGTACAATTTATGGCAACTTGGTGCGGAAACTGTCGTATTATGAAGCCTAAATTCAAAAAAATTTCTTTGGAACATCCAAATGTGCCTTTTGTTTTAGTGGATGCGGAAAAATATCCAAATTCACGAAAACTAGCAAATGTAGATAATTTACCAACCTTTGCATCATATAAAAATGGCAAACAAGTAAATCAAGTGCAAACTAATAAATTTGATATTTTAAAAGAATTTGTTAGTGAAGTGTGTTAATGTAGCGGTTGTTTAATGTAGCAATTAGTTAATGTAGTAATGTAACAATGTGTTGATGTAACAATGGGTTAATGTAACAATGGGTTAATGTAACAATGGGTTAATGTAACAATGTGTTGATGTAACAATGTAACAATGGATTAATGTGCTAATGTAGTAATGAGGTAGTGTAGCAGTTGTTCAATGTAACAATTAGTTAATGTAGTAATGTAACAATGTAGCAATGGGTTCATATACCAGTCATTGCGAGGGAGGAACGACCGAAGTAATCCGTTAGTTGCGAAGCAATGTTTTAATAAACGGATATGTCAAAAAAATGCTATTTCACTCTTTCATACTCATCCTAACGACTGTTATGGCAGAAATTAATCAAGCATTAAAGAAACCCGTTAGTTACAAAAAAATGCTTTAATAAAAAAAATAATAAAAACCTAAAAAACATGAAAATACCAATAATAAAACACCTAACTAATTTTATAGAAAATAATGACGAAGATTACTTAGTAGAAACCATCGAAGTTTTAGAGGATTTAACAGAATCTCCTGCTCTAAAAGATGAAGAATTAGACGTTATTGGTGAACTAATTTCAAATATGTATGGTGCTTTAGAAGTACATAAAGAAATTAAAAATGGCACATCAAAAAGAGATGCCTTAAACGGTTTTATGAAACGAGTTTTGGGTTCGATAGATCAATAGTTATTTGTTATAACATTGAAAGGCTTTGTAGAATTTTCTATAAGGTCTTTTTTTTGTTTAAGAGTAAATTTATTTGTGTATTTTTGACAAAATTATATTTCAGAAGATATTCCGAATTAAAAAATAAAGAACGAACACATGAAAAATCCAAAGGATGGTTTTATAAAAGGTAGAATCCGAAGTCTTAAATTTGCTTTGCGAGGTGCATATTTACTGTTAACAACAGAACATAGTATTATGGTACAATTTAGTGCAGGAATTGCCGTTACTATTTTAGGGTTTATAAAAGGTATTTCAGCTACTGAATGGATGTTGCAATTACTTGCCGTTGGTATGGTTTTGGTAGCAGAATCTTTAAATACAGGAATTGAAAAATTAAGCGATTTTGTACATCCAGATTTCCATAAAAAAATAGGGTTTATCAAAGATATTTCTGCTGGAGCAGCTACTTTTGCAGCGATAATTGCATTTATTATAGGTTTAATTATCTATGTTCCTAAATTTATTTAAAAAACGAATGGCAAAAAAGAAAAAGAAAATTATTCCTAAAAAGACGGATAAAACAATATCCTTTTTTAAAAACCAACAAACACACTTGGCTTTTGGTGTTTTTTTGGTGCTTTTTGCTATCTTTTTATTTAGTTCATTTGTTTCTTTTTTCTCGCATTGGTACGAAGATCAAAGTCAATTAGTGCATTTTACTTCACGAACTAACGAAGTGAAAAATTTTTTAGGAAAAATAGGAGCAAACCTAAGTCATTTTTTTATTTATAAAGGTTTCGGAATTAGTGCTTTTGTTATTCCGATTTTAATTTTACTTTTAGGTGTGTTTTTAATTTTAGATATTCCTCTTAAAAAAGCACGAAAAATTACCTTTTGGATGCTTTCATTTATGGTTTGGACAGCAGTTTTATTTGCACTTATTTTTACACAAAACACCTTAATGTCTGGTGTAAACGGATTTGAATTAAACGATTTTTTACAAGATTATATTGGTAAAATAGGTGTTGTTTTATTGTTAATTTTATTAGCACTTTCTTTTTTAATTTTTAAACTAAAGTGGAAGCCAAAAAAGATAGATAGTACCATTCTTAAAAAGAAAGTAACAAGTACTTCCAATACTGAAAATTCCGAATCGTTTACTGCGAATGTAACCGATTACGAAAAAGAAATTATTAAAGACGCACTTCCTGAAAAAGAAATTACCGAAATTGAAAAATCCAAATTTGAATTTAACGTAGAAAATTTAAAACCAACCATAAAAAAAGCTTCTAAAATTACAACGGAAGATAAAGACTTAGATTTAGAAGTAAAAATAACACAACCAGAACAAGAACAACAGGTTGAAATTGATGTAGAAAAACCAAAAATAGAAGAAAACCTTACACAAAATTTAAGCGATAAATTAGTCGCAGACTTTGGCGAATTTGATCCTACATTAGAATTGTCAGAATATAAATTTCCTACTTTAGACTTGTTAAAAAGTTATGGACAAGGAAATATTGATATTGACAAAACCGAATTAGAAGCCAATAAAAATAAAATTGTTAGTACACTAAACGATTATAAAATAGGAATTAAAAGTATTGTAGCAACCGTTGGACCAACAATTACGTTGTACGAGATAATACCAGAAGCAGGAATACGTATCTCTAAAATTAAA
>CAYOWM010000275.1:2430-2996 GCA_964407635.1 uncultured Flavobacteriaceae bacterium | reverse complement strand
TTACCTAGTTTAGCCTTAAATGTTTAAATTTTACAAAGATGAAAACAACAAAATTACTTTACTTATTATTGTTTATAGTATTTTATACACAAGCACAAACAACGGCAATACCAGACAATGGTTTTGAGCAAAATTTAATTAATCAAGGTATCGACACCAACGGATTAACAGGCGATATTTTAAATACCGATGCACAAGCAGTTATTACTTTAGATGTTAGTAATGATTTTAATGTTTCGGATATTTCTGGTATTGAGGCTTTTACCAATTTACAAACATTAAATGTTAGCAATACAGGTTTAATTTCTATAGATTTATCGCAAAATATTTCATTACAAAATTTAGATTGTCATTTTACGTTTTTTAACAATTTAGATCTGAATAATAATGTAAATTTAACCACTTTAAATTGTAGCGAAAGTCAGTTATTTGGTGAGTTAGATTTATCGCAAAATACGCTTTTAACCACTTTAGATGCACACCAATCGCAATTAGAAAAAATAAACATCCAAAACGGAATCAACCTCAATATTCTCGAGGATAGCAAGAAAAGCGGCGAAGACGGT
>CAYOWM010000275.1:0-2420 GCA_964407635.1 uncultured Flavobacteriaceae bacterium | reverse complement strand
GGAAACAACCTCAATATTCCTAATGCACAATTTAACACACAATTTAATTTTTCATTAAGCTGTATTCAAGTAGATGATGTTGTGTATTCGCAAAATAATTGGTTGCAAATTGATAATACTACCAGTTTTTCGCTTAATTGTAATCCAACCATTACAATACCTGATGCTAATTTTGAAAACGCATTAATTGCTTTAGGTATTGATACCAATGGCTTTACAGGAGATATGCTACTTAGCGATACACAATGGGTTTTTAATTTAGATGTATCCAATCAAAATATTCAAGATTTAACAGGTATTGCAGCTTTTACAGATTTAACCGATTTGAATTGTAGCAACAACCAAATAATTTCTTTAGATGTAAGTCAAAATGCAACATTAGCTACTTTGTATTGCAATGATAATAATTTGAATGCTATAACTATACATTCTAATTTAAGTTTTTTACATTGTTATAATAACCAATTGCAACATTTAGATGTTTCTAATAATCAAAGTATGTATAATTTAGATTGTAGTCATAACAGTTTGCAAAGCCTGTTAATGAACCAAAACCCTAATTTACAACGATTAAATTGTATGGGTAACTCGTTAAACGCATTAGATGTTAGCTCTATTACTAGATTAAAAGAGTTAGATTGTAGTTTTAATGCCATCCAAAATTTAGATGTAACGGCAAGTATTTTCTTTTTAGATAAAATTTTGTGCAACAACAACCAATTAGAAACCTTAGATTTACGTAACGGAAACAACAATATTATTTTAGATGCCAATTTTAATGCCACAAATAATAATTTAACGTGTATAGAAGTTTCCGATGAAAATTATGCAAATGCCAATTGGCACAGTATCGATGCAGGAGTTGCTTTTAGTACCGATTGCTTTAGCGTTACGGCAATTCCTGACGCAAATTTTGAAAATAAACTAATTGCTTTAGGTATAGACACCAATGGTTTTACAGGTGATATTTTAAATAGAGATGCAAAAGTTATTGCAAATTTAAATGTTTCAAATAGTAATATAACTGATTTAACAGGTATTGAAGCGTTTACAAATTTAACCGATTTAAACTGCTTTAATAACAATTTAGCTTCGTTAAATCCTTCGCAAAATTTACAATTAGTCAATTTAGATTGTAGTCATAATAATATTTCCTCACTATTTCTTTTTAATTTAAACAATTTAGATGTATTGAATTGTGGTTATAACAATCTAAATGTATTAAACCTTAATTTTGTACATAATTTTTCAAAATTATATTGCTCACATAATAATATAAGCACTTTAAATCTTACTAATAAAGTTAATTTATCTGTTTTATTGTGCAATGACAATAACTTGAATGCTATTGATGTAACGAATAACATTAATTTAACAAATTTAGATGTATCTCATAATAACTTAAACGCTTTAGATCTATTAGCAAATGTAAATTTAAACTTATTAAGTACTAGTTTTAATAATTTAAACACTTTAGATGTGTCTAATAACATAGGATTACAAATTTTAGATTGTGGAAATAATAATTTGAATGCTTTAAATACCGTTGCATTGAACAATTTACTAATATTAGATTGTAGAAATAATACTATAACGGATTTAGATCTTTCATTAAATTTAAACTTGGTTGAGTTATTTTGCCAAAACAACCAATTAAACACACTAAACGTTAAAAACGGAAACAATCAAGCCATAACAACTATATATTTTAATGCTACAAATAACAATTTATCTTGTATAAAAGTAAACGATGTTGCTTATACAACTGCAAATTGGACAAATATTGATGCAGGAGTTGGTTTTGACCAAAATTGTATTTTAACTACTGCAATACCAGATGCAAATTTTGAAAACGAATTAATTGCTCAAGGTATAGATACTAATGGTTTTACTGGTGATATTTTAAATAGTGATGCAGAAGCAGTTATTGATTTAATACTATTTAATAGTCAAATTCAAGACATTACAGGTATTGAAGCTTTTACTAATATAGTATCTATAGATTTAAGTTCAAATGCGATACAATCTGCATCGTTTAATCAAAACTTAAATTTAGAATCTATTAAAATTAGTAACAATATATTAACCCAATTAGACATTACACAAAATCTAAATCTTTTAATATTATGGGCTGGTGGAAATGATTTAATTCAGGTAGATTTAACAAATAACGTATTATTAGAAGAAGTAGAATTAGCACAAAACCAAATCATAAATATAGATGTAAGTAATAACCAAAATCTATTAAAATTACGAGTAAATATAATCTTATCTTCTATTTTGTAGCCTCTAAACTCTTTTTTTAAAGGGTGTTGTGGCATCTTTTCTCTGGAAAATTCTTTTAAAATAATCTCTTTTGAAAATAGTGTTTTGTATAAATAACTACCTTTAAATTGGGATATATCATTTTTATATATTAA
>CAYOWM010000274.1:0-3009 GCA_964407635.1 uncultured Flavobacteriaceae bacterium | reverse complement strand
AAAAAGGAGAAATATATTTTAGAAAAATAGAAACTTTGTGTTTAAAAGAAATTTTAAACACAAAAAATAAAATTATACTAGCTGTTGGTGGAGGAACACCTTGTTATGCAAATAATATGCAAATAATTTTAGAACATGCAACTTCGATTTATTTAAAAGCTTCTGTTGATACAATATATAACAGAATACTTTCCGAAAAAAGAAAACGACCTTTGGTAAGCGAAATTTCTAATGAAAATCTAAAAGAATTTATTGCAAAACATATATTTGAACGAAGTAATTTTTATAACAAAGCGAATGTTATAATTTCTGTAGATACTAAAACTATTGTAAAAATTACTTCCGAAATTTTACTCCAAATACGCAATGGATTCACTATTTAAAAACACAACATTTATATGTTCTTGTGTAGATGTGGAAAGTGAAATCCCTTTAAAATCCGCTTTTACAGGATATTTTTTGTGATTTCTATTAACCAAAACTGCTGTTTTAAATTGTTTTAAAGGTACGTCTAAAAAGTGTTTTATTACGTATATTAAAGTAGAACCAGAATTTAAAACATCATCGACTAAAACAATAGATTTATTTTTGTAATTTTCACTGGAGATATCTGTAGTAACACCTGTAAGCGGATTCTTTTTATCGATACTTACTTTACATAATGTACTTTTTATAGCGGAAATTGTTTGTAGTATTTCGTGTATTTTTTTTGCAAGAATATAGCCATTATCCGTAATTCCTGCAAGTATTACCTCTTTTTCAGTACTGTTATTTTCGTAAATTTGAAAAGCAATTCGCTTAATTTTTAGGTTTATTTGCTCGTTTGTTAAGATTATGGTTTTAGACATTTTTTCTTTTTTTTGAAAAATTACAAATAATTCTTTATCTTTTCTAGATATAATAGAATTGTGTGCGGTTTCTATAGTTTTGATGGTAAAATATGGTAAAAATCTTTTTTTATATTCCTTTATAGAACCACCATACGGAGGTACTTGTTCGGTTAAAGGAAATTGAAAAAGTAATCCTACTAACTTTCCGTTTTTGTTGAGTAAACTATTCATTTTATGTACATAAGTATCTCTTAATTTTGGGTTTATAGCACAATAAAAAGTTTGTTCAATTATTACATCGAATTTTTTGTTTAACTCAAAAAAATCACCGCAAATAATATGCTCTTTCGGAAAATTTGGCACTCTCTTTTTGAAATTTTCTATGGCTAATTCTGAAATATCTATAATAAAAACATTTTTAAATTTTTTTTTATGTAAATATTCTGCTTCATAACTATTTCCAGCTCCAGGTATTAATATAAAAATATTTTTATCGGTTAACTGGTCAATATAAGTTTTTATCGGAGGAGAAATCACTCCTAAATCCCAACCAGTATCCTTGTTTTTATATCTATTATTCCAAAAATTTTTAGACATCCTCTAAAGTATTAAAGTCCTCAATATCTCTACGATCTTTTTTTGTTGGTCGTCCTTCGCCTTTTTTTCGATAATATGCTTTGGCAAATTTTAATAAATCTTGATTGGCAAATTGCTCTTTGGGTGTCGTATCTTTTCTGTATAAATCAACTAATTTTGCACCAACTCTATTTTTAGGAATGTCTAATACAATAAATTGGTAATTAATTTGATTTTTACGAACGATAACCGTTTCGCCATTAAAAATATCTTTTGATGGTTTTACATTTTTTTTGTCAATTTTAACGTGTCCCTTTTTACAAGCCTCGGTAGCAAGACTACGTGTTTTATAATAGCGTGTACACCAAAGATATTTATCAATTCTCATACCTACAAAATTAAACAATTTATGGTAAAATAATACTATCCTTGTAACTATTTGTATTTTTGTGAAAAATTAAACCATATCACGTGACATATAAAGAAACAATTACTTGGTTATTTTCAAAATTGCCAATGTATCAAAGGCAAGGAAAAACAGCTTTTAAAAAGGATTTAACCAATATTTTATCCTTTTCGGAATACCTTAATCATCCTGAAAAACAATTTGAAAGTATTCATATCGGTGGTACAAACGGAAAAGGTTCTACAAGTCATATGTTAGCTTCTGTATTGCAAGAATCTGGGTATAAAGTAGGTCTTTATACATCACCACATCTTAAAAATTTTACCGAACGAATACGAATTAATGGAAAAGAAATCAGAAAAAACTGCGTTATAAATTTTGTAAAACGAAATAAGGAATTTTTAGAAAAACAAGGTTTGTCTTTTTTTGAAATGACTGTAGGTATGGCTTTTGAGCAATTTGCAAAACATAAAGTGGATATTGCAATTATAGAAGTTGGTCTGGGAGGAAGGCTCGATTCAACAAATATAATTACACCTTTAGTTTCGGTAATTACAAATATAGGTTTCGATCATACGCAATTTTTAGGAAATTCTTTAGCCGAAATAGCTTATGAAAAAGCAGGAATTATTAAAGAAAATATACCAGTTGTTATAGGAGAAACACATAAGGAAACCATTTCAGTTTTTAAAGAAAAAGCACAGAATACTAAAGCTACTATTTCTTTTGCGGAAAATAAAAAATATAAGAATTATGTTTCCGATTTAATAGGAAATTATCAAAAAAAGAATATAAAAACAACGATAACAACATTAGAAGTATTAAAAGAAAATTATAATTTTAATATTTCAGAGGAATCGATAAAAAACGGACTCCTAAAAGTTGTGGAAAATACCAATTTATTTGGGCGTTGGCAAATTTTACAAGAGCAACCAAAAATTATTTGCGATACTGCTCATAATAAAGACGGCTTAACCTATGTCTTAAAACAATTAAGACAAGAATCGTATAAAAAGTTGCATATAGTATTGGGTGTGGTTTCCGATAAAAATTTACAAACAATTTTACCAATGTTTCCTAAAAAAGCGGTTTATTACTTTTGTAAACCCAATATTCCAAGAGGTTTAGATGCTAAAATTTTACAAAAAGAAGCAGCAACAGTCGGATTAATTGGAATTTCTTTTAATTCGGTATCCG
>CAYOWM010000273.1:0-3013 GCA_964407635.1 uncultured Flavobacteriaceae bacterium | reverse complement strand
TGAAATCTTGTAATATATTAAAGGTATAATCCGAACTAATACTATTTTTATCTAAATCTTGGTGTGTAAAACGTTGAAAAGTAAAAATACCGCTTTCTAAATTACCAGTAAAACGATTAATTCCTCCACCATAAGTACAAATCCAAATTTGATTATTTTTATCTAAATATACATTTCTAGTTTTATTGTGACTTAATGATTTTGGGTCGTTTGGATCGTTATATATTGTGGTAATAACAGGTGTTTTTGGGTCAAAATTCTCTAAATTTAAAATCGAAATACCTTTTGTTGTAGCAAGCCAAAGATTATTTTTATTATCCTTACAAATTCCTCGTATTACATTGTATGCTAGTTGGTTATTCGTATTTTCTTTGGTTATTACAGTACTATTTCCTAAATTATCAATACAATTTAAACCTTTTCTAGTACCAATTAAAAGATAGTTTTTTATTTTATAAATCGAGTAGATATGATTATTATTTAATGCTGTTTTTGTTTTAATGGTATAATTTTTAAAGACTGCTTCATCCAAAAAAAGAACATCTAATTTATTAGTACCAATCCACAATTTATTTTTGTCAAATAAAAGAGAATAGACACGATTTGAAGTGATGGAATTTAAATTATTAGCATCGCCTTTATAATTTTTAATTGTTTCAAATTTTTTAATTCCTTCCTTAAAATTGGAAGCAATTATTAATCCGTTATCCGTTGCAATATAAAATGTATTAGCTTGTATAATTATTTTATTGATAGACGGACTTTTTATCGATACTGATATTCTAACAAAATTTATTTTACCAGTTTGTTTATTAAACAAATACAAACCACTTTCTGTACCAATCCAAAGTTTCGTTTTTAGATTTAAAAAAGAAGTTATTGCATTTGTATTTTCAAAATTTATTTTTTTAACATCAGAAATATTATCAGAATCTAACACATAAACTTCGCCTTTTTTAGTACCGATGCAAAAGGAATTTTCATGTATTTTAGAAATGGATGTTAAGCGTTTATTTTCTAAAATTGGTATCTCTAGTTTATCAATACGTATTTCTTTTCCTTTTTTTGTTATTTTTAAAATTCCATTTTTTAAAAAACTAGCATAAATAGTGTTTTCATCTATTTTAGCAAGACCAGTACAAAATTTATAGCCAGTATTTAATGTGTGAAATACATCTGCATCTTTATCATAATAGCAAATTCCTTTATTTTTAGTATTGATCCAAATGGTTTCATTATTTTCTAATAGATGAATAATATTATTTCCTGAAATGCTATATTCATTTTCAGAATCATGAAAAAATGTTTCAAAAGTATTTCCATCAAAACGATTTAAACCATCTTGTGTACCAATCCATAAAAAACCATCTGAATCTTTTATAAGACACTGCACACTTTCTTGTGAAAGACCTTGTTCTAATCCATAATGATAAAAATTACTTTCTTGGGATAAGAGTAAAAAAGGGAATAAAAAAAAGAGGGTTCGTAAAAAATTCATTCAATAATTTTATGTAAAAGTAAGTTTTTAGTTTGTAGATTGCAAATATTTTTTTTAAAAAAATATGTTTATTTGCTCAAATACATTTTTCTACGAGCATATAAATCGTAAAATTTATCATCTTTTAAATCATTAATAAATAAGATTGATTCTCCTGTTGATTTCATTTCTGGTCCTAAATTTTTGTTTACATTAGGGAATTTATCAAACGAAAAAACAGGTTGTTTTATAGCAAAACCTTCTAATTGTGGGGTAAAATTAAAATCGCTAACTTTATTTTTACCAAGCATTACTTTGGTTGCAAAATTAACATAAGGTTCTTTGTATGCTTTTGAAATAAACGGAACGGTTCTCGACGCTCTAGGATTTGCTTCAATAATATAAACGATATCTTCCTTTATTGCAAATTGAATATTTATGAGTCCAACTGTTTTAAGGGCAATTGCTATTTTTTTGGTGTGATCTTTTATTTGTTGCATAACAAATTCTCCTAAATTAAACGGCGGAAGGGTTGCATTTGAATCGCCAGAATGTACACCACAAGGCTCAATATGTTCCATAATACCAATAATATACACATTTTCACCATCGCAAATAGCATCTGCTTCTGCTTCGATTGCTCCGTCAAGGTAATGATCGAGTAGTAAAACATTATTTGGTATTTTTCGCAAAATATCTACTACGTGTTCTTCTAATTCTTGTTTGTTTATTACAATTTTCATTCCTTGACCGCCAAGCACATAACTTGGTCGTACTAAAATAGGAAAATCTAATTTATCGGCAATTTTAAGTGCTTCATTTGCATTGGTTGCTGTTCCGAATTCAGGATATGGAATATGTAATTTTTTTAATAACGCTGAAAAACGACCTCTATCTTCGGCTAAATCTAAAGCATCATAACTTGTTCCTAAAATTTTAATATTATATTTTTCTAATTTTTCAGCAAGTTTTAACGCAGTTTGTCCTCCTAATTGTACGATTACACCTTCTGGTTTTTCATGTTGAATAATATCGTAAATGTGTTCCCAAAATACAGGCTCAAAATATAATTTATCAGCTATATCAAAATCGGTAGAAACCGTTTCTGGATTACAATTAATCATAATAGTTTCATAACCACATTCTTTTGCTGCAAGCACACCATGTACGCAACAATAATCAAATTCAATTCCTTGTCCAATTCGGTTTGGACCAGAACCCAAAATAATTACTTTTTTCTTATCGGAAGCAATAGATTCGGTTTCGTAATAATTTTTTCCGTTTTTAGAAATTTTATTTTCAAAAGTAGAATAATAATAAGGTGTTTCAGCAGAAAATTCCGCAGCACAAGTATCTACAATTTTATAAATTCGTTGTATATTTAATTCTTTTCGTTTGTTGTAAACATGACTCTCCAAACAGCCAAGCATATGTGCAATTTGTCTATCGCCATAGCCATTTTGTTTGGCTTTTAACAAAAGGTTTTTTGGTAAACTTTCTAAGGTATAAGAAGTGATTTTGGCTTCTAAAAGGTGT
>CAYOWM010000272.1:1775-3033 GCA_964407635.1 uncultured Flavobacteriaceae bacterium | reverse complement strand
TTAATCAATGAAAAACAAGAAAAACTTTTTTATAAATATTACTCCTTATCGGAAGCTGATTTTCTTTCAAAAATGGATTCTTTAAAAAATTTAAAAGTTTTATTTTATAAACAGTTTAAAGAAAATTCTCTAGAAAAATCCACTAAATTTGATGCGTTAATACAAGCTGCTATTTATTATCCTATTTATACGCAAAAAGAACGATACGCTCAATATTGTACTACTAAAAACAAAAAATTAAATGCTAATTATTACGATTTTAGAAAAGAAATAGATATGCATAACTTTAGTTTCCGAAATTTTTATGCCTATCGCAATTACATAAAAAATTATATTCAAAATAAATCGTATCAAATTTATAAAAAAGACACCTCAAAAGTACTTTCATTAATTATTTTAAATCAAATAAATACAACTATAAGCGACGAATCTCTAAAAAATGAAATGCTTGAAAACGCAGCAATTAATTGTATTTTAGATGAAAAATGTGCATACATCTATAAAAAAGATGCAATAGCATTATACTGTTCGAAAAGTTCAAACAAAAAACGAATTTCCGAAATACAAAACATTGCAAAAAACATGGAATTTCTTAGAAAAGGAACATCTATGGCAAACATAAAAGTTTTAGATTACAAGGGTAATACTCGTATATTATCGGCAAAAAATACAAAACAAAAAACCGTGATTTACTTTTGGCCAAAAGAACACAATCGCATTAAATATATGGCAAAAAGAATTCATTATTTAAAGAAAAATCATCCAAATTTTCAATTTATTGGTATTAATAGCTTTGTAGATACCTACAACTGGAAATCCTTAATAAAATGGACTAATTTAGATGTAAAAAATCAATTTCAATTAGCAGATAAGACGCATAATAAATGGTCTAACAACAGTATCCCAAGAGCAATTGTTTTAAATAAAAATGGTATTATTCAAAATGAGTTTTCGTTTATTTCACAAGCTAAATTTGAAAATTTACTAACTTTTTAAAATTACAATACTACAATAATACAGTATGTTTTAAAATAAAAGGTGTGTAATCAATATTTTATTGTTTAGGAATTTTTTCATAAAAAGGGTGTTTTTCCCCTTTTACAAGAGAACACATTAAGCTACTTTTGTTACATTGAAATAATAGTTGTTAATGCTACCAAATTTGCAAAAAATCCCTCTTAGCAATTTGGTAGTTTTTTTATGCAAAAAAACAAAGCAGATTTCTCCACTTCGCTTTTAAAAAAACTAACAACTTACT
>CAYOWM010000272.1:0-1675 GCA_964407635.1 uncultured Flavobacteriaceae bacterium | reverse complement strand
TACATTAAACAATTAATACATTAATAGATTTTAACAAAATATTCAGAAATTAAAAAAAATCCGTATTATCTTAGCAAAATGATAAAAGTAGTAGTATTTGGTAGCGGAAACGTAGCAACACATCTAACTAAAGTGTTTTATAAAACTAACGGAATAAATTTAGTACAAGTATATGCTAGAAAAAAAACGAATTTTTTGACTAAAAAAAACATTCCATTTACCAATAATTTGAGTGCTATAAAAAAAGCAGACATGTATATTTTATCCATTTCTGATGATGCCATTTCAGACTTTTCAAACAATTTACCATTAAAAAATGGTTTTTTGGTGCATACATCAGGTTCGGTTGCAATGACTAATCTAAATAATAGATTTAACAGAGGTGTTTTTTATCCACTACAAACAATCAGCAAAAATAAAAAACTAAATTTTAAAAAAGTGCCTATTTGCTTAGAAGCAGAAAAAAATTCCGATTTAAAACTCCTTAATAAATTGGCAAAATTAATTAGTACAAAAGTCTATACAATTAATTCCGAGCAACGTAAAAGCTTACACGTTTCGGCTGTTTTTGTAAACAACTTTACCAATCATTTATATAAAATAGCGTCGGATATTTGCAAAGAAAGAGATGTACCTTTTGACATATTAAAACCATTAATTTTAGAAACTGCAAAAAAAATTAAAAAAATATCCCCAAAAGAAGCACAAACAGGACCAGCAAAACGAAACGACAAAAATACCATAGAAGCACATTTAAAAATGCTTAATGACGAGCAAAAAACTATATACAAAATACTCACAAAATCCATTCAAAACGAATAGAACATGAAAATATATACCAAAACTGGCGATAAAGGACAAACATCTCTATTTGGCGGAACACGTGTTCCGAAATACCACAATCGCATCGAAGCCTACGGTACAACAGACGAACTAAATTCTTTTATTGGATTAATACGCGATCAAAAAATTGATAAAAATACTTTTGAAACACTCATAAAAATTCAAAATGATATCTTTACTTTAGGAGCAATGCTTGCAACACCAAAAGATAAAGAAAAATTGAAAAACGGAAAAGACCGATTAAATATTCCTATAATAACACAAATAGATATTCATTTTTTAGAGAATGAAATAGACAAAATGAATGAATCGCTACCTACTATGACAAATTTTATTTTGCCAGGAGGTCATACAACCGTGTCATACTGTCATATAGCAAGATGCGTCTGTCGTCGTGCAGAGCGAATCGTAGTGTCTGTAAGCGAATCTGAAGAAATAGACTCAAGCATTTTAGGCTATTTAAACCGATTATCCGATTATTTATTTGTGTTGGCACGAAAATTGACCATTGACAACCAAGCAACAGAAATTGCTTGGAAACCACGATAAAATCGTATTTCATAGCAATATTCTTACTAAAACAAATAAAACAATAACGTTCTTTTAAAAAAAAACTTTGCAAAAACTTGCTTATATCAAATAAAAAATTACTTTTGCAAAAAAATAAAATACCCTTTAATTATGTATTGGACATTAGAATTGGCATCGTATTTAAGTGATGCACCTTGGCCTGCAACAAAAGATGAATTAATAGATTACGCAATCCGTACAGGAGCTCCGTTAGAAGTTGTAGAAAACTTACAAGCTCTTGAAGATGAAGGCGAAGTCTATG
>CAYOWM010000271.1:0-3033 GCA_964407635.1 uncultured Flavobacteriaceae bacterium | reverse complement strand
TTAATCTAACTTTACAACAGATTTATATCACGATAATATCGCTTTGGCGAAACTGCGGATATAAAGCCGTTGCTAAAGTCTATCATCAATAGGTATTTTATGCAAAAAATTCGTTAAGCAATTTCAGAAGTAAGATTTGGATAAGATAAATTTTAATATTAACCCAAAAAAATATGTATTGCCAATAATGATGTACAGTTTGGCTTTGCAGTAGAAAAACTTTTGCAAATTTATGGCATTAACAAACTTTTTTCCAATCTAATTAAAAACAAGTGTCTATAGCACAAATTAAAAAAGAGTTTTTTTAAGCGTATTAAATTTTTTGTTTTTCAAAATAAAATATTGCCATAAAATATTATTAACTATATAATAGTTAGAAATTTTAGTAGTTGCTTTTTTTCTAAATTTCAAAGCGTTACCAAGTCTGCTATAAAAAGAAAAGTGTGCTTTAATTATAGCAAAAGTATGTAAGGGTTTTAATTGAAATATAAATTTTACACCTGCAATTCCGTCTAAAAATAAGCGACAAATAATAATTACTAGTAATTTATTTTTAGGTAAGTTTTTAGCTAACATTAGCAAATTATTACGGAAATTTAAGAATGTTTTTTTTGGACTTCCTTCGTTTAAAGTTGCACCTCCAACGTGATATACTACAGATTTAGGAATACATTTAATGTCGTAATTATTATTTTTTGCTCGCCAACATAAATCAATTTCCTCTTGATGTGCAAAAAAGGAAGCATCAAATCCGTTTAAAGTTTCAAAAACTTCTTTTCGGATAAAAAAACAAGCTCCTGATGCCCAAAAAATAGATGTTTCGGTATCATATTGTTTGGTATCTTTTTCTATTGAATCAAATATTCTACCACGACAAAACGGATAACCATATTTATCTAAATATCCTCCAGAAGCTCCTGCATATTCAAATTTAGATTTATCTTTATAATCTAATATTTTAGGCTGAATAATAGCGGTATTTTTTTCCTTTTTAAAGGCTGTAAGTATTGGTTCTAACCAATTTTCAGTTACTTCAATATCCGAATTTACCAAGGCAAGGATAGCTGCTTCCACTTTAGTTAAAGCAAGATTATAACCTTGTGCAAAGCCATAATTAGCATCGTTTTTAATTATTTTTACCGTACTAAAATTTTGCTTTACAAATGCTATAGAATCATCTGTCGATGCATTATCTGCAAGGTAAATATCACAATAATCTGGATTAGAATAACGGATAATTTTTGGTAAAAACTCTTGTAGTAAGTCTTTTCCGTTCCAATTTAAAATAACGATTGCTACTTTCATTTTTTATTTTTCATTAGGAATATTAGCAACTTCAAAAGGTCTTTTGGATAGTAAATTAATTTCGCTAGATATTTTGTCGTAAAATAATTGCGTAACAATATGAGGTGAAAAAACATACTTCTTTTTATCTAAAACCTCCCAAATTTGTAATTCTTGTTTATTAAAGAAAGAACCTTCTTTAAAAGAGCCTTTAGATTTTACTTCCTCAATTGCCAAAGACATACAAAAGGAAGGCATCGGAATACTTTTTGCAGCAATTCCTTTTAAAATAGTATGTGTATAAATATTTTCATCTTTTGCAAAAATAGTATGCAAAGGTCCTACATCTAATTTTTTAATTCTAACAGGTTCTAGTTTAGTTAGCTTTTTATCAATTAAGTACGCTATTGTATCTAAATTAATACTTCTATCTGCTGCAACTTTAAGTACATCGTAAATTTTCTGCTTATAATCTGCTATATTTTTTCCGTTATAGTTAAAATATAAAAAGCAAATAAAAGGTCTATTATAGGTAATATCATAAAAACTCCAACTTACCAAAAATTGTGCATCATAATCATTTGTTGGAATTATTTTACCTTGCACAAAACGCTTATAAATAAATTTATTATCAATACTTGTATAATATACAACGCTGGATGCTTGGTGTAGTTTTATTTTAGAAATAGTTTCTTTTTTATGAAAAAGGGTTTCTAAAAATTCGCTTTTTAAATCCGAAACTTTAGGCAATTTATCTAAAAATTCGTTTTTTAAGGATAGGTCATTCACTAAATATCTAAATTCCATATAATTTGGAAAGCCAGATTCGGTTAAATCAATTTTCATTTTATCCTCATCATCAAACAAATATTTTATACGCAAAGCCTCTAAAGAATACAGTAATAAATTGTTATATTGTTGTATAAAACCAACTTCTTTTTCGGTGCAAATGGCATTATTTTGAATACTTTTTGTCCATTCTTTTAATGCGTGTTTTACAATTTTAAAATAAAATGAATACTGTTCTTTAGTTTCTAAAACAGCACTATCTAAAGGTGTTACGATATAATCTTGTAAAGACATAGTTTAGTTTATTATTTGTCAATTATTATTTCGTTTTGTTACGAATAAATTGAAATTTTAATCTTGTAAAACACAAAAATAATGGTTAATAGTTTAAATTTAGCTTTATATTTTTAAAATTTTAAAAGATTAGTCTATTTTTGCTATTAAATTTAAAATATAAACTATGTTTGGAGATATGTCAGAAATGATGGAACAGATGAAAAAAGCACAGCAAATGCTCGAAGAAACCAAGGCTCGTTTAAATACAGTATTGGTTACAGGAGAATCTGGAGGAGGAAAAGTAAAAGTTACGGTTACTGCAAATCGTGAGGTTAGAAATATTGAAATGGACGATTCTATTTTTTCCGATAAAGAAGAGCTAGAGGATTTTTTAATTATTGCATTAAATAATGCTCTTGAAAGTGCAAACGAAATTAACGAAAGAGAAATGGCAATTGCTGCCAAAGGAGGTTTACCAGATATTCCTGGAATGGATTTATTCAGTTAGTATAAAAAAACACCTTTGATATATTAAAGGTGTTTTTTGTATGTAATTTATAATGGATAAATTTTACGGGTTAATCTCTTTTACGACGGCGTCGTGTACTTTTTTCTGTTCTGCGTTTAAACCCTTCTTTATTATCACGACCAGCTCTAAATCCACCTCCAGAATTTCGGCGATTT
>CAYOWM010000270.1:0-3038 GCA_964407635.1 uncultured Flavobacteriaceae bacterium | reverse complement strand
GAATGCTCGCAACGGTAATTAACGGATTAGCATTGCAAAGTGCCTTAGAAAATGCTAATATTCCAACAAGATTGCAAACTGCTATAAAAATAAATGAAGTTGCCGAACCGTTTATCCGCAGAAAAGCCATGCGACATCTTGAAAAAGGACGTGTCGTTATTTTTGGTGGCGGAACTGGAAATCCGTATTTCACAACCGATTCTGCTGCTGTTTTACGAGCAATTGAAATTGAAGCGGACGTAATTCTTAAAGGAACTCGTGTAGATGGTATTTATAATGCCGATCCAGAAAAAGATAAAAATGCTATAAAATTTAATTCCATAACCTTTGAGGATGTACTAAAAAAAGGCTTAAAAGTTATGGATACTACAGCTTTTACTTTAAGTCAAGAAAACCATTTGCCAATTATTGTTTTTGATATGAACACACAAGGAAATTTATTAAAACTAATAAAAGGCGAAAAAATAGGAACAAAAGTAGATAACTAATCATTTTTGGCAAAGTTTTTGAAAAACAATACACATATTAAATAATAAATTATGAACGAAGAAATAGAATTTATATTAGATGCTACCAAAGAGGATATGGGCAAAGCAGTAGAACATTTAAAACACGAACTTTCAAACATACGTGCAGGAAAAGCTTCGCCAATGATGTTAAAAGGTGTGATGGTAAATTACTACGGTTCGCAAACACCTTTAGCACAAATTGCAAATATAAATACACCAGATGCACAAACTATTAGTGTACAGCCTTGGGAAAAAAATATGATTCCTGAAATTGAAAAAGGAATTATGTATGCAAACCTAGGATTCAATCCTATGAATAATGGCGAAAGCGTTATCATTACGGTTCCTCCTTTAACCGAAGAAAGACGTAAAGATTTGGTTAAAGTCGCTAAAGCGGAAGCAGAGCATGGTAAAGTGAGTATTCGTACTATTCGAAAAAATGCAAATACCGAAATCAAAAAAACCGATGTTTCGGATGATTTAAAAAAGAATAGCGAAGAGAAAGTGCAGCAATTAACCGATACACACGTAAAACAAATTGACGAATTACTAAAAATAAAGGAAGCTGAAATAATGAAAGTATAACCTTGTTATTAAATGAAAAATATACTTCTACTTTCTGTTTTTTTACTTATAAATTTTTCTATTTACGCACAAAACGAAAAAATATACGATTTTTTTGGTGGAAAAGCATTTGGTAACTCTACTGTATTTTACAGATTGGTTTTTCAAATTAATTCGGATAATATAGTTTCTGGTTATTCCTTTACAGATGAAAGAGGTCCTAAAGAAACCAAAGCCATAATTCAAGGTACATACAATCCTAAAACTAAATTAATACATTTTAAAGAAACCAAAAAACTCCTTACACGGAATAATAATATCCTCAAAAATTGTTATCTAAATGCGAAAATTTCTTTAACTATTGCAAAAAATAACAACAAAATAAAAGGCTCTTTTTTTGAAAACACCAAGTCAGGAAACACTTGTCTTTACGGAACAATTGCATTAATATCACCAGACGATTTATCCGAATTAAAATCGGAAGAAATCACAAAAATAGATAGCCTAAAAATTTCAGAAAAAAAGATACTAATTCCTAATTTCAAAACAAAAAAGAAAACGATTTTAAAAACGGATGAAAAAATTTCTATATTTTGGAATTCCGATACCTTAATTTTAGAAGTTTGGGATGAAAAAAAAGAAGATGATGACCAAATTACCATTCAATTAAATAATGACGTTATTTTAAAAAAATATTCCCTAAAAAATAAAAAAGAAATTTTAAAAATACCTTTAAAAGAAAAAGAAAATAACATTACAATAACCGCAAACAACACTGGTTATATAGGAAATAACACCGCAAGGATTGATTTAATTGACAACGAAATAACACACGAAATTATTTCGCAACTCGACGTAAAAAAATCGGTAACAATTCATATTATAAAAAATTAAATTATGCAAAAATTATCCCTTTTTATACTTTTATTTATAAGTATTCAGATACGTATAATCGCTCAAAATTACACTTTCATATCTAAAGATTTACATAAAATGGAAGATGCAGAATTATCTAAATATAAAGTTACTTTTAGCGAAAGCACACCTATGTTTGACGAAAATGGCAATACTATTAGTTCCAACCAAATAAATGATTTAATCCAAAGCGGAAATTTTATTCCTGTAGTTTTTGGCGATACAAACCATACAGCAAAAGCAATCGTATTTAGAAAAACAACTAACGAGGAAAAAAAAGCAATACAACAAATGCTTACAAAACAAGATCCAAATGCTAATTATAAATTAGGCAGAATTGCACCTGATTTTAACACCATAGATACTAACGGTAATGCCATACATCTATCCGATTTAAAAGATAAAATAGTCGTTTTAAATTTTTGGTTTACAACATGCAAACCTTGTATTAATGAAATACCTGCATTAAATAAAATTGCACAAAAGTATAAAAATAAAAATGTGATTTTCTTAGCAATAACTTTTGATAATAAAGAGAAAATAGCCAATTTTTTATCTGAAAATACATTTAATTACACTATTATTAGCGATATAGACATCTTAAAATCGTATGATATAAATAATTATCCAACAAGTATCATTATCGACAAAAAAGGAAAAATTATTTTTAAAAAAACAGGAACTTTTACCAAATTGCTAGATATGACTATAAATGCTGTATTAAATGAATAATTATAAAAAAAGATGCACTTTTTAAAATAATTAATATTTTTTAAGATAAATAAAAGTATTTATCTTAAAAAATATTACCTTTGTAGCACTTACTAAACTTAAAATATGCTAACTTTCTTAAATAATAAAATTAAAGGAATATCCTTAAATTAATAAATTTTCCTCAATATGTGATAATTAAGCAGGTAACATTTTGTTCCTCATGCTAATATATTACTATATAAATTGTTTCAAAACTTACCATTATGAAATGTAAATTATACCCTTTCAAAAAAAATAAAATAAGCCCTGCACTTATTTTTATACTATTATTCATTA
>CAYOWM010000269.1:0-3068 GCA_964407635.1 uncultured Flavobacteriaceae bacterium | reverse complement strand
AGAGCATCTGCCTTCTAAGCAGACGGTCATAGGTTCGAATCCTATCGCGATCACAGTGTAAACCTCTTATTTTTTTTAAGAGGTTTTTTTGTTTTCTTGTTGTATATCAGCCTGTTATACTTGTTTTTTTTTGTGAATATATGTTTTGTATTTAATGAGTGTATTTGGTTTGCTACTAAATTTATTTTATTATTTTAAATAAATTTATGTAAATTTACGGTAAAAATGTACGGAAAATGTACGAGTAAATTTATTTAAAATGAAAGGAAAAGTAGAATTGAATTTAAGCAATGAATTTTTATGAATTTGCAATCTAACTTATGAAAAATATCAAAATTCCAACAGTAGAAAAAAAACCAAAAAAATTAATAAAGCACAATGATGTTAGAATTGATAATTATTATTGGTTAAACGAAAGAGAAAATCCAAAAGTACTAAAATATCTAACGGATGAAAATGCGTATTACGATAAAATAACTGCACATACCAAAGATTTTAAAGACCAATTGTTTGCAGAAATGAAATCTCGTATAAAAGAGGAGGATAGTTCTGTTCCGTATAAATCAAATAATTATTTTTATATTACTAAATATATAAAAGGAGGTCAATATCCTATTTATTCTCGAAAAAAAGATACTTTAAAAAGTAAAGAGGAAATTCTTTTTAATGTTAACGAAATGGCTAAGGAATATGAATATTATGCTCTTAATAGCTTTAGTGTAAGTCCAAATAATGAATTTGTTACTTTTGGAGTAGATACAATTAGTAGAAGGCAATATACAATTCAAATTAAAAATATTAAAACAGGAAAAATATATCCCGAAAAAATTGAAAATACCACAGGAAGTGCAACTTGGGCAGCAGATAATAAAACTATTTTCTACACAAAAAAAGATGCTAAAACGTTGCGTAGTACAGCTATTATGAAGCATATTGTCGGAACTCCTGTTACCGAAGATGTAGAAGTTTATTTTGAAAATGACGATACTTTTGATGTATTTGTATATAAGACAAAGTCTAAAAAATATTTAGTAATAGGCTCTACAAGTACATTAAGTACCGAATATAGAATTTTAGAAGCTACTAATCCAAATGGTGCATTTCGTGTGTTTCAAAAACGAACAAAAGAGTTAGAATACCATATTTCACATTATAAAAATCATTTTTATATTCATACAAATAAAGACGGAGCAAAGAATTTTAAAATAATGAAAACTCCTGAAAATGAAACGGATATTAAAAACTGGATAGATGAAATTCCGCATAGAAAAGATACATTACTAGAGGATTTTTCAATATTTAAAGAGTATTTAGTTTTAGAAGAGCGTACCAATGGATTAGGAAAAATACGAATTAAACGATGGGATGATGCAGCAGATTATTACCTTCCGTTTAACGAAGAAACCTATTCCGTAGGAGTTCATGGAAATCCAGAATTTGAAACAGATATTTTGCGATATGGTTACCAATCGTTTACTACGCCAAGCTCGGTTATTGATTTTAATATGAAGGATAAAACGCAAGAAATCAAAAAAGAACAAGAAGTTTTAGGAGATTTTGATAAAAATAATTACGTTAGTGAACGTGTTTGGGCGAATGCTAGAGATGGAAAAAAAGTACCAATTTCAATTGTTCGTCATAAAAACACAAAATATTCTGCTGATACGCCATTGTTACTGTACGCTTACGGATCGTACGGATATACTTTAGAGGATCGTTTTAGTAGTAATCGTCTAAGTTTATTAGATAGAGGTTTTGTTTATGCAGTTGCTCATATTAGAGGAAGTCAATATTTAGGACGTGATTGGTACGAGGATGGAAAATTTTTAAATAAAAAGAATACGTTTACCGATTTTATTGATGCAGCAAAATTTTTAATTGATAAAAAATATACTTCCGAAAAGCATTTATATGCCGAAGGAGGTTCTGCAGGAGGATTATTAATGGGAGCTGTTATCAATATGCAAGGAAATCTTTTTAACGGAGTTATTGCTACTGTACCATTTGTAGATGTAGTAACCACTATGTTGGATGAGAGTATTCCGCTAACAACTGGCGAATACGACGAATGGGGAAATCCAAATGATAAAAAATATTATGATTATATGAAATCGTATTCTCCTTATGATAATGTTATCGCAAAAGAATATCCAAATTTATTAGTAACCACAGGTTTGCACGATTCTCAAGTGCAATATTTTGAACCAGCAAAATGGGTTGCAAAATTACGAGAATTAAAAACCGATTCGAATATTTTATTGCTACATACCGATATGAAAGTAGGTCACGGAGGAGCTTCTGGGCGTTTTAATGCTCTAAAAGATATTGCTGTTGATTATGCATTTTTATTGGATTTAGAAGGGGTTACCTAAGGTAAACATAAGCATTTGTTTCTATGTTTTTGACCACAAATCACTAAAATTATTAAATATATTACGATGGTATAAATTTTAATAGAATTATCTTTATCCTTTTCGGATAATTAGTATATCATCATCCGAAAAGGACATCCATGCTAAATCATATACATAATAATAAGTTTTACCTTTTGAATTTTTGGTAAAATGTGTGTGGTATTTAAAATGGAATTTATTCGTTTCGGAACGGTTATGATACAGTTAATAAGTTTATCCATTTGGATGTAAAATAATTATATGTTAGTTTTGACAAAAAAAATGAATGTTTTACAAGAGATAGAAGCAAAAATGATTCGTCGTAATTATTCTCCTAGTACGGTTACTACATATATTGGAATTTTAAAAAAGTATGTGTCTTTTTGCAAAGAGCACAATTTGAATCCGAAAGAGGATGTATATCCGTTTTTGCATCATATTATTAAGAGTGGTTATTCGGTTAGTTATCAAAATCAAGTAATACTTATTTTTGGTATAAACACGCACTCTGTTGAACTAAACACGAACTCCGTTGAACTGAACACGAACTACCTATGGCTTATCTATGGAGTATCTATGAAGTATCTATGGAGTATCTATGGCGTAAATACGCTTTTTTAAAATTATAAATTTTACGATTAAAAATAATTGTTTAACAATAGATTAACAAATTAA
>CAYOWM010000268.1:0-3089 GCA_964407635.1 uncultured Flavobacteriaceae bacterium | reverse complement strand
TAGCAATGGGATTAATGTAACGATGTAGCAATGGAGTTAATGTAGCAATGGGATTAATGTAACAATGTAGCAATGGGATTAATGTAGCAATGGGATTAATGTAGAAATGGAGTTAATGTAACAATGTAGTAATGTGTTGATGTACTTGTTATTGCGAGGAAGGAACGACCGAAACAATTCGTTAATTATAATATATTTTTTAATCAAATAGCCTAATAAAGCCAATACAAATGAAAAAAATAATACAGACTAAAAATGCTCCTGCTCCAATTGGACCATACAATCAAGCAATTTTAGTAAATGATATTTTATACACTTCTGGTCAAATTGCCATAAACGTAACATCTGGAGAATTGGTTTTAGATACCATCGAAGCAGAAACAAAACAAGTAATGGAAAATTTAAAAGCTATTTTAACAGAAGTCAATATGACTTTTGATGATGTTTTTAAAACTACCATTTTTTTGTCTGATATGCATAATTTTTCTAAAGTAAATGCTGTGTATGGTTCGTATTTTAAAGAGAATATTGCTCCTGCAAGGGAAACGGTTGAAGTAGCAAACTTACCCAAATTTGTTCATGTTGAAATTTCAGTTCTTGCAACAAAATAAGATCATGCAAGAAACACGAATAAACAAATTTTTAAGCGAAGTTGGTTATTGCTCTAGACGTGCTGCGGACAAATTACTTGAAGCTGGTAGAATAACCATAAATGGAAAAATTCCAGAACTTGGCACTAAAATATC
Source organism: uncultured Flavobacteriaceae bacterium (assembly GCA_964407635.1). Taxonomy (GTDB): domain Bacteria; phylum Bacteroidota; class Bacteroidia; order Flavobacteriales; family Flavobacteriaceae; genus S010-17. The sequence continues at coordinate 2,343 of CAYOWM010000268.1, read as the reverse complement.
GGTAAATGATATTGTAAAAGTAGATGGTAAATTAATTAACAAACCTAAAAAAACAAATGTCTATCTCGCTTTTAACAAACCTATCGGAATCGTTTGCACAACCGATACACGAGTAGAAAAAAACAATATTATTGATTATATAAATTATCCAGAACGTATTTTTCCTATCGGAAGGCTAGATAAACCAAGCGAAGGCTTAATTTTTTTAACCAACGATGGCGATATTGTAAATAAAATTTTACGAGCAAGAAACAATCACGAAAAAGAATATATTGTTTCCGTAAATAGACCAATTACTAGTGATTTTATAAAAAAAATGCAAAATGGTATTCCTATTTTAGATACTGTTACTCGTAAATGTGTTGTGGAAAAAATAAATAAAAACACCTTCAAAATAATTTTAACACAAGGGTTGAATAGACAAATCAGACGTATGTGCGAATACTTAGATTATCGCGTTACAAAATTAAAACGAGTACGAATAATGAATGTAAAGTTAGATATTCCTATAGGAAGCTATCGCAACTTAACCAAAACCGAATTAACCGAAATCAATCGTTTAGTAAAAGATTCGTCTAAAACTATTTAGGGATTTTTAAAACAATTTTTTATCAGGTAATTTTCGTTGATCGTATTTTAAATCGCTTAAAGTAGAGGCTTTTACACCAATAAAAAAATAATACGAAGCTGTTGCTCCAAAAGGTGTCCACGAAAAATTCATACGCCAACTATCTAAATCTCTAGCAAAACCAAGTCTTGTATAAGAAAGTCCTTTATTTTTAAAATCGTATCCAGAGCTATACGTAATATTCCATTTTGGTGTTAGCTCTAAACTTCCGTTAAAACGAAGCGTATTTCGTGATATTTCTTTTTCTCGTCGCATATTTGAATATCCTATACTGTAATCCAAACTTAATTTCCAAGGAATTTTAGCATAAAAAAGTTTTACCGCTTTGGTTTCTTTTTTCTTTTTAGATTTTGCTTGGCTTCGTTTTTTTGCATCGATATTTGCTCCAAACATATCGTTTTCATTATCGGAATTACTTTCCTTTTTATTAGATTTTTTCTTTTTAAACGTATCGTTTGACAAATTAAAACGTGCTGTTAAATTTGCATTGGTTAATCTAAATAAACTTCCTCCATTATTAATGTTAAAAGTATTAAAACGTTTTCCGTTTACATCAATAGCATACGGATCTAATGCTGCACTAAGGTTTAAGGCAAGGTTATCAAATAACTTTGTAGAAGCAGTCATACTAACAGGTTGCCAACGCAAACTATCTGCTTCTAAATTATAACTAGTTGAAAAGTCTAAATTATTTAGTAAGGTTATTTTTTTGTAATCGGTTTTTGTAGAGTCTTTTGCTTGTACTTTTGCTTCAAACATATTACGCAAAGCAAAGGATAAATTTTGCGAAACAGTACGATTTGGCTGTCCGTAAATTCCTCTTTCAAAAGGAGAATATTCCTCCGTATTACCTAATTCATCTTTTTGAACAACATCGTAATAAAAATTAAAATCTGGCGAATATCCATAAGAAATCGATGGCTTTACAGTATGACGAATGGCTTTAAGCCTTCCTTTTTTAAAGCTAAACATTCCATAACGTGTTGTAGAAGCACTCACACTACCAGAATAGGTTCTGAAAGTTTTAAAGCCATTTATAGTATCTACTTCAACGCTATTAGTTACTGCATTCCAAGTTTTATGCAGTGTTTTTAAATACCAAACATCTTTATAATTAACACTTGGCGAAATTGTTATGTACTTAAACGCTTTAATATTGGTACTTAGAGCCAAAGTATGCTGCATACCTGAACGTGCATTATCAAACATTTGCTTTTTTAAAAAATCGGTATCGTTTGTTACTACTTCATTTCGCATAGACATACCATATGTAAGACCTATTTTTTGAATTGGATTTTTCTTAACGCCATTTTTTGGTGCAAAAGGATACAAACGATCCATATTTACCGATAAATTTGGTAAAGACATATTAATATCCTCTGTATTGGTATTTTGCGAATGCGTTACACCAATATTCATACTAAATGGTGTATTTACAAAGTTTTTGAAATAATTTATAGAAGAACTTAAATTGTTATTTAGATAATTAGGTGTTGCCAATTCGTTTAATGATTGTCTAAAATATTTACTGGTTCCGAAATTTACAGAAGCGGAAAATCTTGAATTTGGACTTGCTTTTTGATCTTGATTATGCGACCAAGTTATATTAAAATTACTAGTTCTTGTATAATTAGACAAACCTCGCTGACCATTTATAATATTCTCTATACGTAAACCAAACCTTCCGTTAAATTTATACCTAATTTTATAACTTG
>CAYOWM010000267.1:0-3096 GCA_964407635.1 uncultured Flavobacteriaceae bacterium | reverse complement strand
TTGAAAGGTTTTGTGCTTTTATGAATTATTAAACTTTATTAAAAAATGAGTGTTATTAAAATTCACGATAAATACTTTAAGCCTTATTTACCTAAAGAAAAACTAGAAAAATATGTTTCCTTTCTAGCAAAACAAGTAGCAGAGGAATTACCAAAAGATGAAGTGCCAATTTTTATTGGTATCCTTAATGGTTGCTTTATGTTTGTAGCAGATTTTATACGTGAATTTGACAGACCTTGTAAAGTTAGTTTTGTAAAATTAGCTTCGTATCAAGGTACAAACACTTCTGGAAAAGTAAAACAACTTGTAGGTATTAATGAGAATTTAAAAGGAAAAACAGTTATTATTTTAGAAGATATAATAGATACAGGAACTACTTTAACCGAAATTTATAATATTTTTAAAGATAAGCAAGTAAAAGAATTAAAAATCGTAACTTTATTCTTTAAACCAGATGTTTTTAAAAAAGAACTACATATTGACTATATCGGAAAATCTATTCCTGATAAATTTATTGTAGGTTACGGCTTAGATTACGATGGTTTAGGTAGAAATTTAGAAAGTATATACCAATTAACAGATAAAAAAATGACAAATATTGTACTATTCGGACCTCCAGGTGCAGGAAAAGGAACACAAGCAACACGCTTAAAAGAAAAATACAACCTAGTACACATCTCAACAGGTGATGTGTTTAGACACAATATTAAAAACCAAACTGCTCTAGGTATGGAAGCCAAAAAATATATGGATAAAGGCGATTTAGTTCCTGATGAAATCACCATAGGTATGCTTAAAGCAGAAGTAGAAAAAAACTTAAATGCCAACGGAATTATTTTTGATGGTTTTCCTAGAACCGAACACCAAGCAAAAGTTTTAGACGCATTTCTTACCGAAAAAGGCGAAGAAATTAGCGGAATGGTTGCTTTAGAAGTGCCAGAAAATTTACTAGTAGAACGATTGCTAGAACGAGGAAAAACTAGTGGCAGACCTGACGATCAAGACGAAGCTAAAATCCGAAATCGCTTTAACGAATACGAAACAAAAACAGCCGTTTTAAAAGACTTTTATTTAGAACAAAATAAATATTATGGTGTGGATGGTGTTGGCTCAATTGAGGAAATTACCAATCGTTTAAGCAAAGTATTCGACACTTTATAAGAACTTATTCACTTACCAAAAGAATAATTTTACACTAAAAAATAATACATGACAGAAGGCAATTTTGTAGATTACATAAAAATATTTGCTTCTTCAGGAAACGGAGGAAAAGGATCGGTACATCTACACAGAGAAAAATACATTACCAAAGGTGGTCCTGATGGTGGTGATGGTGGTCGTGGTGGTCATATTATTTTAATTGGTGATAAAAATATGTGGACACTCTTTCACTTAAAATTTAAACTACATGTTAAGGCAACGCATGGTGGTGCAGGAAGCAAAGGAAGATCTACAGGTAAAGATGGTGAAGATATTTATATAAATGTTCCGTTAGGAACAGTGGTTAGAGATAGTGAAACCCAAGAAATTCTTTACGAAATAACCGAAGACAAACAAGAAATAATCTTACTTCAAGGCGGAAAAGGTGGTCGTGGAAATTGGCATTTTAAATCCTCTACCAATCAAACACCAAGATATGCACAACCTGGTATGGAAGGACAAGAAGGTTGGTACCAATTAGAACTAAAAATATTAGCAGATGTTGGTTTAGTAGGCTTTCCAAATGCAGGAAAATCTACTTTATTATCGGTAATTACTTCTGCCAAACCAAAAATTGCCGATTATGCTTTTACAACACTAAAACCAAATTTAGGCATTGTAAAATATCGCGGTTTTAAAAGTTTTGTAATGGCTGATATACCAGGAATTATCGAAGGAGCTGCCGAAGGAAAAGGTCTTGGACACTATTTTTTACGACATATCGAACGGAATTCTACTTTACTATTTTTAATTCCAGCGGATAGTGATGATATTCAAAAAGAATACGATATTTTATTAAACGAATTAAAAAAACACAATCCTGAACTATTAGATAAAGAGCGTTTACTTGCTATTTCAAAATCCGATATGTTAGATGAAGAACTTAAAGAGGAAATGACACAAGAATTACCTAAAGATATTCCGCATATATTCATTTCATCACTAGCAAATGAAGGAATTATAGAGCTTAAAGACAAACTTTGGGCAATGTTACAAACCTAATATTGCTGTATAAATTGCTCTAATAAGGCATTATTTTTACCTCTGATTTCAAATAAAACACGATTGGATTTAAAATCAAATTTTACCAAACCAAAATTAATTTGATGTATAACTTTGCTTACTCTACATGGATTTTCCTCACCAGAAAAACTCGTATAAGCATGGGTTAAACCACTAGAAGTAAAATCAAGTAACGGATAACGATATTTACCTATATTCGTTTTAGAAATTTCAGCAATATGCCTATCTCCAGACAAGATTAGCACATTTTTAGCTTTAGATTTTACAATAATATCTTTCATTTTATCCATTTCGTGAGGCATATTTGCCCAAGCTTCAAATCCGTGTTTATCCGATAAAAATTGAATGCTACTCATTATAATATTAAAATCTGCTTTAGAGGTTTTTAATTCGTTTTCTAACCATTTCCATTGTGTTTTTCCGAGCATTGTACCTTGATTATACGCATTAGGAATATAACGTTTTTTTCCACTAGGATCTTTAGTAAGTTTTGTTCGGAAATAACGTGTATCCAACAAAATAATTTTAACCGAATTGGTGTCTTTTTTAATTGTTGCAGAAGAATAGACACCTTCTTGCTTTCGTCTTACATCGCTTTTTGAAACATCTAAAAAATCTAAAAACAATTGTTCTGCTTCCGCTTTAATTGGATTTTCAAAACCACCATCGTTTACTCCATAATCGTGATCATCCCAAGTTCCGATAATTTTTACATGCTTTTTAAAATTTTGATACACACTATCTTGCTTGAATTTTTTGTAATTATTTGCCAAAATTAAAGGATTATCCGTGTCAGAATAAATTACATCGCCTCCCCAAACAAATACTTTTGGTTTATTTTTTAAAATTTCATCAAATAGCACATTCTGTATC
>CAYOWM010000266.1:0-3098 GCA_964407635.1 uncultured Flavobacteriaceae bacterium | reverse complement strand
CAAATCAATCTTTTACAGCAATTTCAAATGGCAACTATGCAGTTGAAATAAGTAACGGAAATTGTTCTGTTATATCTGATTGTATTTTAATTGATACCTTAGGAGAAAGCGATATATTAGATAATAATTATTTAAAAATTTATCCCAATCCTGCAAATAATATCTTTACATTAGAATCCTCAAACATTATTAGCGATATAAAAATTGTTAATATGTTAGGAAAAATTATCTTTAAAAAATCATTGAATAAAAAAATGGACTCTATCAATATTAACAATTTTAGTATCGGAATCTATTATGTGATTCTCAAAATAAATGATAAAAGTAAAATGATAAAATTAATACGTAAATAATAAATATCCATTAGAAATTTTTTTGAGTACAAAACACCATAAAACATACTATTCATTGCTTTAGCATCAATATGATAAATGTACGTATTTTCTTGACTTAAGCGGTACAATACATTACCAGTAAAACGATTAAGGATTTAATTTATCTCTAAAAACATAGATTAGCACAATGGAAACAGCTAATACCAAAACCATATTCAAATTGGTTTGCAATACTTTTGGATGCAATAATATCGTTAAAACATAACCACCAATTGCTCCGCCAAGATGTGCACTGTGACCGATATTTCCTACACGATTTTTCATACCATAAACAGAATACAATAAGTAACCAATTGCAAACACAAACCCAGGAATACGAATAGCAAAGAACAAATATATACGAATACTTGGATCTAGTAAAATAGCACTGTATAAAATTCCCATAACTGCTCCTGAAGCACCAATAGCAGAATAAAAAGGTTCGTTTTTATGAAAAAATAAAGAAACTACATTTCCGATAAATAAACTACCAATATATATTAGTATAAAATTAATCCTTCCTGTAAAAAAAATAACATGATCTGCAAAGAAATACAAAGTTAGCATATTGAAAATAAGGTGCATCTCATCGGCATGTAAAAAACCTGAACTTAACATTCGGATTTTATCGCCATTTTTTATAGCATTTACCTGAAATTTATATCTATCAAATAAATACCTATCTTTAAATCCTTTAAAAGAAAAAATTGCCGTAGCTGCAATGATTAATATAGTAACGATGTCTGTTTGCATTTTTGTTAAATTTTGGTTCAAAGATAAAATTAAATCCGATATTTGCTAAAATTTTTACGAATGCAATTTATAATTTATATTTTAGTTTATCCTATAATTTGGCTTATTTCTATTTTACCGTTTTCAATTTTATATCTAATTTCTGATTTTTTTTATGTATTGGTATATTATGTTTTTGGATATAGAAAAAAAGTAGTTTTATATAATTTAACTCTTGCATTTCCTGAAAAAAAACTCGACGAACTTAAAAAAATTCGAAAAAAATTCTACCATCATTTCATAGATATTTTTGTAGAAATGATAAAATCGTTTACCATTTCGGAAAAAAATTTAAAACGCAGATATACGTTTAAAAATATTGAATTAATTCAACATTTAGAAAAAAAAGGAAAAAGTATCATTTTAATGGGTTCGCATTATGCAAATTGGGAATGGGTTTTTATTATGAATACTTATGTAAATTGTAAAGGAGTTGCAGCATACAGCAAAATTGAAAATAAATACTTTGATAAAACTATCCGAAAATCTAGAGGTAGATTTGGTACTGCTCTAGTTAAAACAGGTAAACTAATTGAACTTTTAGATTTCAATAAAAAAAACAATATCACTGCAATATACGGTTTGCTTAGTGATCAATCTCCAATGGTTAAAAAAACTAAATATTGGAATACCTTTTTAGGTGTAACCGTTCCGATACATACTGGTGCGGAATTTTTAGCTAAAAAAAATGATTTTGCAGTAGTAATGCTTAAAACTACTAAATTAAAACGTGGTTATTACACTTCGGAATTTCAATTACTTGCCGAAAACCCTAAAGATTATAAAGATTATGATATAACTGATATCTTTTTACGAGAAGTAGAAAACCAAATATATGCTGCTCCTGAATATTATTTTTGGACACACAAGCGTTTTAAACATAAAGATAAAGCTCCGAAAAATTAACTATTTTGAAAAAGAATTTATTACTTTTTATCGTATTTACTAGTATTTTTGCCTTTGGACAAAAACAGCATTCCTTTTTTAAAAAATCGGACACATTAGATTTAAAAAAACGAAAATTTTTAATTATCACTAGTGCTTCTGCTTACAGTATTTCAATGATTGGACTGAATCAATTATGGTATGCAAATTATCCCAAATCAAATTTCCATACCATTAACGACAACCAAGAATGGCTTCAAATGGATAAATTTGGCCATGCAATGACTTCGTATTATGTTGGTAAAATTGGTATGCAAGTGTTAAATTGGTCTGGAGAATCTAAAAAAACACAAGTACTTTATGGTGCAACTTTAGGATTTACATTTTTAACAACCGTAGAAATTTTTGATGGATTTTCAAAAGAATGGGGATTTTCGGTTGGCGATATTATTGCTAATGCTTCAGGAACTAGTTTGCTTATCGGACAAGAATTACTTTGGAATGAACAACGAATTCAATTAAAATATTCGTTTCATACTACTAAATTTTCAAAAGAGAATCCTAATTTATTAGGAAGTAATTTTTTAGAACAAACCTTAAAAGATTATAACGGACAAACCTATTGGTTATCGGTTAATTTACAGTCTTTTGCAAAAAAAACAAATTTTCCTAAATGGTTAAACCTTGCTTTTGGCTATGGTGCTGAAAATATGATTACAGGAAATAGTACCGAAAACGACACCAGATATCGCCAATTTTATCTATCTTTAGATTTAGATTTAAGCAAAATTAAAACAAAATCAAAATTTTTAAAAACGGTATTTAACACTTTAAATTTTATAAAAATTCCTGCTCCAACACTAAGTTATTCTAAAGAAAATAAATTTACATTTTATGGTTTGTATTTTTAACTAAAAATGATAATATAGTGATGACCTTTGTAGGTAAAGTCTATCATCAATATAGGTATTTTATGTTAAAAAAATATTTTTTTGAATATCCACAATAAAAAAACCATCTTAAAAAGATGGTTTTTAGAAAGTGAAA
>CAYOWM010000265.1:0-3100 GCA_964407635.1 uncultured Flavobacteriaceae bacterium | reverse complement strand
GGAATAGAAATTTTAAACGCCAATTTTAACAAAGCTGTTTTTCAAAAAAAATTATACGAAAAAATTAATTATTTAACTCTTCATTTAGAAAAACACAGAGATACCAATTTTATCGGACAACTATTACAACACCACACTTTACAAAGCACCAAATATCTTTCCAAATGGATTGAGGCAAAAAATACAAAATAGATTACCTGCCTTTTTTTAAAGTATGATACGAAATCAAAACGACCTTTACAGTACTATCTTTCAATATTTTTCTAGTTAACGAAAGTTTTCGGTTTCTAGTGCTTTCAATAATCCACATATATTTATTTTTAGTTGGAAAATTTTTATGCAAAATATCGTAATCTTTGTAAGCTGCTGAAACACCAATAGTTGGCTGTGCTTTTAAAATTTCGTTTATATGAAATAAAATTTTTTGTTTTTCGGATTCTTCTCTTTTATATATATGATACGGAAGATAATACGTACAGATAAAATCGTTTTTAGTAAAAATAGGCAAGGCTTCAGGATACCTTGTTTCTACTAAAAATTTATCTTTAGGATATTGGTATTTTTTACATAATTTTTCGAGTAACGCATGTATTTCTACAGCATTGGTAATATTCAAATTTTTAATATCCAACCAAATATATGGTTTTTTATTAGTTAAATTACTAAGGTATTTATCCAAACTCAAACCAATAGATTTTGCAGGAGGATGCCCAACATCTAAATAATTTTTTTCGCTATTGTAAACCAAATCTACTTCTACACCTTTAAAATATTTAATAGCCGATTTTAATCTACTTTGATCATCTATACGATGTGCCCAAATCTTATCATAATGACCAATATAATCTAGTTTATAAGGCGAATATTTATATAAAAAATATAAAACGATTAAAAGTACTATTCCGATAAGGTATTTATTTTTTCTTTTCATCGTAGTTTCTACCATTAGCCAAAATGCGTTTTTTTGGTTTAAAATTAGTGTTAAATATGCTTTTGACAGTATCTAATTCTGAAAATTTAATCGAGCTTAATTCTGCAAAACTATGTATAAAGTCATCTAATAAATAACTGCGATTGGTATAGTTTTTCCAACCTTTAGTATTTGTATTTTCCAATTTATATTTTTTAGAAAGCCATAATATAAACGGAACTTCGTGCATACTTTTTGTACCACGCCACTCGTTATGACCACAAAAATCTAAGGTATCGTAAACCTCATCACCATGATCGGAAAAATACAACACATAACTATTTGTGTTTTTATTTTTTACTCGTTTAATAATTTCACTCACAATGTAATCGTTGTATAAATTGGCATTATCGTATTGGTTAATTCGGTTTATAGCAAGGCTAGAATTATTTACTGTTTTTATATTTTTTGAGTCTGTAAAAACATTAAATTCTTTTGGATAGCGGTTTTTATAACCAGAATGTGTTCCCATTAAATGGATAAAAATAATCTTTTTTTTATGCGAATCATTTAGTGCTTTTTTTAATTTAGGAAATATCCGGCTATCGTGAACAATATTACCGTAATCTTTGGTATTGGTAAAAATAGTTTCGTTTGCAGCTTTACCAATTAAACTTGGTATGCTTTCATACATACCGACAGGTCTTTGATTAGAAATCCAAAAAGTATAAAATCCTGCATTGTTGGCAAGTTGTACCAACGAAGCATTGTCTTTTTTATCAGGATTTGCTAAACTTTTAAGCGTTAAAATTTTATTTAAGGCAGTAATTGTATGCGTATGTGGTGTTATTACGTTGGTAAAAACAAGTAAACTATCTTTTATTTTATCTAAATTAGGAGTCGTTTTTCTGCCATAACCATAAATATGCATATGCGTTTTAGAAGTGGATTCGCCAATAATAACAACATAGGTTTGATTGGAATTTTTAGCAGATGCATTTGTTATAAAATCAGATTTTTCTTTAGCCAAATCGTCTTCAAATATTTTTTTAAAGGCTTTATATTCGTTGTAAGAACTTACGGTTTTTAATAAAATATTTTCATCGCTAAGTTTCCAAAAAATTAAACTAGAAAGAAAAGTGGCAAAAATTAAAAAACCTGTTTTTTTACCAACAGAAAACGAATACAAAAAATTTATTTTTGTTTTTATAACAAATAAAATTGCCATAAAGCTCAATACTAAGAGCAAAATTATTAATTGTGCATTGATGTAAAAATCTAAAAATTCAGAAGTTTCTTTACCGTTTGTTTCAAATAATAAATAAAATGCCGAAGCACTTAACTGTGCATTAAAATTGTAATAAAAAGCGAGTTTTATAAAAACTAAAACCGATAATAACACCATACTAAACCGATAAAAAACCGATTTTACTTTTTTGTGGTTTATAAGTTGAGAAATGCTAAAAAGTATAGCCGTAAAAAAACCAAATTGTACAACTTCTTTTAGATATACTTTTAATTCAGAAATTAAAAATATACCCAAAATAGCTAATACAAAAAACGGAAATAGATAAAATGCAGTAAATAATAATACATTTTTATCCAAACGGAATTTTTTTTTCATACTCCAAGTTAAAGCATAAAAGTATGCAATTATATGGAATAAGCAAAAATAATAATCGGCAAAATTCACCACTATATTATTTTTTAATATCTAAAAATCATAAAATCAATAGTTTAAATTGTATTTTTTAAATTTTAAAACACTTAGATTTGAGGGATTTTGAAAGTATCTATATTGTATCAGATATAAAATTTAAGGAAAAGGGATAAATAAGATATCCCATTTGCTTGTGAATGTAAAATAATTAACCTAACTTTACAACAGATTCATATCACGACAATATCGTTTTGTGGAGACTCGGATATAAAACCGTTCTACGCAATTTGGCTATGTTACCAAGATTTGGTATATTTGAATAAAATTTATCTAAAATGGGAAAAAACACATCAATATCACTTGGAAATCATTTTGAGGAATTCATCAATAACGAAGTCAAATCTGGTAGATATAATTCTGTAAGTGACGTAATTCGTTCTGCTTTGCGAATGTTAGAAAATGAAGAAAAAAAAGAAAAAGAACTAATTAAAGCTCTAAACTTAGGTGAACAAAGCGGATTTATTGAAAAT
>CAYOWM010000264.1:0-3124 GCA_964407635.1 uncultured Flavobacteriaceae bacterium | reverse complement strand
CTTGGTTGTTATTTTCTTGTTCGTTTATATTGTCGTTTTCTTCTTGCATTTTCTCTAAACTCCTTAATAATTAATTTTGAATTATTCCTCTACTAAATCCAATTCTACTTTTAAATTTTCTATAATAAATTTTTGACGGTCAGGTGTGTTTTTTCCCATATAAAACTCTAACATTTCAGGAATTGGTTTATCTTTATCTAACATTACAGGTGCTAATCGCATTTCTTTACCAATAAAATGCTTGAATTCGTTTGGTGAAATTTCTCCAAGTCCTTTAAAACGTGTTATTTCGGGCTTTCCTCTTAAAGAATTAATTGCTTGTTGTTTTTCTGTTTCAGAATAGCAATAATGTGTTTTTTGTTTATCACGAACTCTAAATAATGGCGTTTCCAAAATATATAAATGACCTTCTTTAATTACTTCAGGAAAAAATTGTAAAAAGAACGTAATTAATAGTAAACGTATATGCATTCCGTCAACATCTGCATCGGTTGCAATAATGATATTGTTGTATCGCAAATCCTCAATGCTATCTTCAATATTTAGTGCAGCTTGAAGCAAGTTAAATTCCTCGTTTTCATAAACTATTTTTTTGGTTAATCCATACGAGTTTAACGGTTTTCCTTTTAAACTAAAAACAGCTTGTGTGTTTACATTTCTAGACTTTGTTATTGAACCACTAGCAGAATCTCCTTCGGTAATAAAAATAGAAGTATCTAAGCGATTTTCTTTTTTCATATCGCTAAGATGAATTCTGCAATCTCGTAATTTTTTATTGTGCAGACTTGCCTTTTTCGCACGATCACGTGCTAATTTACGAATACCTGATAATTCCTTTCGTTCTTTTTCGGCTTGTAGAATTTTCTTTTGAATTTTCTCGGTAATATCAGGATTTTTATGCAAAAAATTATCAAAGCGATGTTTGATAAAATCATGAATGAAAGTACGAACTGTTGGTAAATCACCTCCCATTTCGGTAGAACCAAGTTTGGTTTTAGTTTGACTTTCAAAAACAGGTTCCATTACTTTTATACTAATAGCTGCGACAATAGATTTTCTAATATCCGAAGTGTCGTAATTCTTACCAAAAAAATCTCTTATTGTTTTGACAATCGCTTCTTTAAAAGCATTAAGATGCGTTCCTCCTTGTGTAGTATGTTGTCCGTTTACAAACGAATAATATTCTTCAGAATATTGAGCTTTACTATACGTTAAGGCGATTTCAATATCCTCATCTTTTAAATGTACAATCGGAAAAAGTTGCGATTCTTCAGGTATATTATTTTCTAATAAATCCTTTAAACCATTTTTTGAAAAATATTTTTCACCATTAAAAACGATTGTCAAACCTGTGTTTAAATACACATAATTCTGAATCATTTTTATAATATATTCATTACGGAATTTATAGTTATGAAAAATTTCGTCATCAGCAATAAAAGTAACTTTTGTACCACGTCGCAAAGACGAAGTTTCTATATCGGATTCTATTAATAACTCACCTTTAGAAAATTCGGCAATTTTTGTTTTTCCATCTCTAATAGACTGCACTTTAAAAGCAGAGGAAAGTGCATTAACGGCTTTTGTACCAACACCATTTAAACCAACCGATTTTTTAAAGGCTTTAGAATCGTATTTTCCTCCTGTATTCATTTTAGAAACTACATCTACTACTTTTCCAAGCGGAATTCCTCGTCCGTAATCACGTATGGTAACCGATTTTTCACGCAAGGTAATTTCAATGGTTTTTCCTGCACCCATTACAAATTCATCAATACAATTATCTAAAACTTCTTTGATTAAAATGTAAATTCCGTCATCTGGAGCAGTACCATCACCAAGTTTACCAATATACATTCCAGGACGCATTCGTATATGTTCTTTCCAATCTAGCGAACGTATATTATCCTCGGTATATTTCGTTTCTTTTGCCATATTTAGGTTTCTTTATTTTATTTATTAACCTGTACTTACTAGCTTTAAGACAGTTTTTATTTGTTTGCATCGTAAACCGCTAATTTACTAAAAAAGATATTTTGTTTTAAGCTTGTATTTAGAAGTTATTAACAGATTATTATTGTGAATAATTTGTAGAATAATTAACACGAATAAAAATAAAAACTCGTATTTTTACCCAAAATAAAAAAGATGAATTATACAAAACCAATGCTTAAAGACGGAAGTCTTGACAATCAGGTAATTGTGGTTACTGGTGGTGGAAGCGGTCTAGGGAAAGCAATGACCAAATATTTTTTAGAATTAGGAGCTAAAGTAGTTATAACTTCTAGAAATATTGAAAAATTAGAAAAAGTAAAAATAGAGTTAGAAACTGCTACAAACGGAACAGTTTTACCTGTACAATGCGATGTTAGAGATTACAAACAAGTAGAAAATGTTTTAGCAGAAACTTTAAAAGCTTTTGGTAAAGTAGATGGTTTGCTAAATAATGCAGCAGGAAATTTTATTAGTCCAACAGAGCGTTTATCAGCAAATGCTTTTGATACAATTATAGATATTGTTCTAAAAGGAACTAAAAACTGTACTCTAGCTTTTGGTAAGCATTGGATTGATACCAAGCAAAAAAAAGCAACGGTTTTAAGTATTGTTACTACCTATGCTTGGACAGGTTCGGCTTATGTTGTGCCTAGTGCTACGGCTAAAGCAGGTGTTTTAGCTTTAACTAGATCGTTAGCAGTTGAATGGGCAAAATACGGCATTCGTTTTAATGCAATTGCACCAGGACCTTTTCCTACAAAAGGAGCTTGGGATAGGTTATTACCAGGTAATTTAAAAGATAAGTTTGATATGACCAAAAGAGTACCTGTTGGTAGAGTAGGAGAACACCAAGAGTTAGCAAATTTGGCTGCGTATTTAATGTCCGATTTTTCTGCATACGTAAATGGTGAAGTGATTACTATTGATGGAGCAGAATGGTTAAAAGGAGCAGGACAATTTAGTATGTTAGAGGATATTCCGCAAGAAATGTGGGATATGTTAGAAGCAATGATTCGTGCCAAAAAGAATAAATAAATAATTTTATATTTTTAAATCTAGCAAAATAAAAAAAATAAGTACTTTTACATTTCCTAAAAACGAAAACAACTAAATGGGTAAAATAATAGCA
>CAYOWM010000263.1:0-3124 GCA_964407635.1 uncultured Flavobacteriaceae bacterium | reverse complement strand
TAAAACATGCCGTTTTATTATTGCTTGGATTTATCATAATTTATGCAACACATAAAATTCCGTATCGTTATTTTAGTGGTTTATCCGTAATAATGATTCCTGTGGTTTTAGTGCTTTTAGCATATACGTTATTCCAACCACGAGATGCAAATACGATTATGGCAGCACGATGGATTAGCGTTCCATTTACAGGATTTAAGTTTCAAACTTCTACTTTAGCAGGAGTAATTTTAATGATATATGTAGCACGATATTTTGCAAAAAATAAAGATACTGAAATCTTGTTTAAGGATAGTTTATTACCGCTTTGGACTCCTGTAATTTTAGTATTGGCATTTATTTTTCCTGCAAATTTCTCAACCGCTGCAATCTTATTTGTAATGGTAGTAATGTTAGCTTTTTTAGGAAATTATCCTATTAAATACTTATTACTAATTGGTGCAACAGGATTAGTTATGGTTATTTTATTTATTTTAACCGTAAAAGCATTTCCTGATAGTTTTAAAAATTCAAGAGTACAAACTTGGATGAATCGAATTGAAAGTTATTCCGAAAAAGATAGCCAAGAAAATTACCAATCGTACAGAGCACAAGTTGCTATTTATTCTGGCGGAATTCAAGGTAAAGGTCCTGGAAAAAGCATTCAGAAAAACTTATTGCCACAATCCTCATCGGATTTTATTTACGCAATAATTGCCGAAGAATACGGATTAATCGGTGCTGTTGCAATTATTTCTATATACGTTTTACTTTTGTTTAGAATTGTGATTATTGCAACAAAATCCGAAAGTATCTTTGGCACTTTGGCTGTTTTAGGTGTAGGAATTCCGATAGTTTTTCAAGCGTTGATAAATATGGCAGTTGCCGTAGGATTATTTCCTGTTACAGGACAACCTTTACCTTTGGTAAGTGCTGGAGGAACATCTATTTGGATGACGTGTTTTGCCATAGGAATTGTACTAAGTGTAAGTGCTGCAAAAGAAAAAGAAATTATAAAAAACAACGACGAAATAACCGAAAACCCTTTAGACGTTTTACAC
The DNA here is from genome assembly GCA_964407635.1 of uncultured Flavobacteriaceae bacterium. Taxonomy (GTDB): domain Bacteria; phylum Bacteroidota; class Bacteroidia; order Flavobacteriales; family Flavobacteriaceae; genus S010-17. Next base: position 2,084 of record CAYOWM010000263.1, on the reverse strand, counting down.
GAAGCAATTGGATAAAAAAATGACAAAAAAAATAAACATATTACTTTCAGGTGGTGGAACAGGAGGACATATCTATCCTGCAATCTCTATTGCCAACGAAATTAAAATGCGTTATCCTAAAGCTAACATCTTATTTGTTGGTGCAAAAGACCGAATGGAAATGCAAAAAATTCCGCAAAACGGTTATGAAATCAAAGGTTTATGGATAAGTGGTATCCAACGAAAAGTAAGTATTAAAAATTTATTATTTCCTTTCAAATTAATAAGTAGTTTGTTTAAAGCAAATACCATCATAAAAAAATTCAAACCAAATATAGTTATCGGAACAGGTGGTTTTGCCTCTGGACCAACACTTATGAGAGCAAATGCAAAAGGTATTCCTACTTTGATACAAGAACAAAATTCGTATCCAGGAATTACCAATAAATTACTAGCTAAAAAAGCTTCAAAAATTTGCGTTGCTTACGATGGTTTAGAACGATTTTTTCCGAAAGAAAAAATAATAAAAACTGGCAATCCTGTTAGACAAGATTTATTAAATATTACTGAAAAACGAATCGCAGGACAACAACTTTTTAATTTAGACACAAACAAAAAAACACTACTTGTAATTGGCGGAAGTCTTGGTGCAAGAGCCATAAATAATCTGATTGAAAAAGAATTAAATTGGCTGTTAGAACAAGACATTCAGATAATTTGGCAAACAGGAAAACTATACGAGCAAGAGTTTAAAAAATACCAAGCAAAAAATGTACAAACACACGCCTTTTTAGATAAAATGGATGTAACCTATGCTGCAGCTGATTTTATAATTAGTCGTGCTGGTGCTGGTTCTATATCGGAATTATGTATCGTAGGCAAACCAACCATTTTTATTCCATCACCAAATGTTGCCGAGGACCATCAAACCAAAAATGCTAAAGCAATAGTTAGTAAAAATGCAGCAATTTTACTTAAAGAGAATGAATTGCAAAATTTTAAAAAAGTGTTTTCCGAATTGTTAGACAACACCAAAAAACAAGACGAATTAAGTAAAAACATAAAGCAACTAGCACTACCAAAAGCAACCGAAAATATTGTAAACGAAATTGAAAAACTTTTAAAAAAGAATTTAAAATAATATGAATAAAGAGCTAAACATATCCAAATACAACAACATCTATTTTATAGGAATAGGTGGAATTGGTATGTCTGCTCTAGCAAAATATTTTGTTGCAAATGGTAAAAATGTTGCAGGATATGATAAAACAGCTTCGGAAATTACCAATTCTTTAGAAAAAAATAATGTAGCAATACATTTTACAGATGCTATTGAAAATATTCCGTTAGAATTTAAAGATAAAAATACTACTTTGGTAATTTACACACCTGCAATTCCTAAAGAACATAAAGAATTAAATTATTTCTTAAGTACTAATTTTATCGTATTAAAACGTGCCGAAATATTAGGTTTAATCACCAAAGACACTTTTTGTTTTGCTGTTGCAGGTACGCATGGAAAAACCACAACTTCTAGTATTTTAGGACATATTTTAAAGCAATCCAACGTAAATGCCACGGCTTTCCTTGGCGGAATTGCGAGTAATTACAACTCCAATTTAATTTTAGGTTCAGATAAAATTTCAGTTGTCGAAGCAGACGAATACGATAGATCATTTTTAAAATTGAGTCCAAATATAGCCTGTATCACCGCAACAGATGCCGATCATTTGGATATTTATGGTAAAAAAGATGCTTTGCTAAAATCCTTTAAAGATTTTGCTAATTTGGTAAACAACCAACTTTTCGTTACTTACGGAATACCAATAAATGGAATTACCTATGGTTTTGAAACAGCAGCAGATTACCAAGCATCAAACGTTCAAATAAAAAATGGAATAACTTATTTTGACGTAAAAACACCAAAAGAAACCATACAAAACATAGCCTTACAACTACCTGGAAATCACAACATATTAAACACTTTGGCTGCTTTAGCAATGGCAAATTCGTATGGTGTTTCCTTAGAAAAAATAAAAAATGCTATTGCTAGTTTTAAAGGAATAAAACGTAGATTTAATATAAAAATTAATACTAAGGATTTT
>CAYOWM010000262.1:0-3125 GCA_964407635.1 uncultured Flavobacteriaceae bacterium | reverse complement strand
TCATAACTCATAATTCATAACTCATAACTCATAACTCATAATTCATAACTCATAACTCATAATTCATAACTCATAATTCATAACTCATAACTCATCAATCCCATCATTCTTTTAAAAGCAGTTCAATATCCTCAATTAGCCATTGTACTTGTTTACTGTCTAAGCCATCATAAAATTTAATAGGATTTTCAAAATTGCCTTGTTTTACTGTTCGTGAACGAATGTATCCGTTTTTATCGATTAGAGCAAATAAACCAGAATGCTCAAAACCACCTTCTGCATCAGGATTTTCACTAGCATACAATTTAAAACCTTTATTGGATAGTTGCATAATACTGTCTATATCACCAGTTAAAAAATGCCAATTTTTCATGGTTGCACCTTTTTCTAAAGCGTATTCTTTAAGTCTTTTTGGTGTATCACGTTCTGGATCAATACTAAACGAAGCAATCGCAAATAACGGATTATTTTTATATTCGTTTTGAATTAAAACCATATTTTTATTCATTTTAGGACAAATAGAAGGGCAATTAGTAAAGAAAAATTCTACTACATATACTTTATCTTTAAAATCACGATTAGTTACCGTAATACCATTTTGATTAGTAAATGAGAAATTTGGTACTTTTTCAAATTTTAGTAATTTAGAATTTAAACCTTTAGATGTTTTTTGCTTTACAATATCAATACGATCATCTTGTTTTACCACTGTTCCGTTGCTAATTCTGTTTACAATTTTTGGTATAGCATAAATACCAAAAAGTAGAATAATGAATGAAATTCCGATGTATGATTTATTTTTCATCTTTTTTAGTATAAGGGTTTTTAAATACTTCTTTCTTTTTATTTTTTTTCAGAGCAAGTCTATATTCTGCAAGTAAAATTTTTACATCATCTACCATTTTTTTATGTATAGTAGAAATACTTTCGGCATTATAACCGTAAAGCATTCCGTTTTTACTATCTTCATCATCGGTACGACCTCTCAAATATACCTTTTTATCTAAAATAAAAGCATGTTTATTATAAGAATTTTTATTTAATTTAAAAGGAGTTTTAAAAGTGTCAAACACATTTTTAATCTGTTCTTTTGACAAAAATACAAAGTGCCATTTACTTATATCGGTGGTAAAACCGAGTTCTTTTTTTAGTTCTACTGCCTTTTGTTCGTTTCCTATTGGCAAAAATACGACAAACTGAAAATCGTTAAATTTATAAAATCGTTTATAAATTTTTTCATTAAGGTTTAAGGCATTTGTTTTTTTATGTAATAAATCATCACCTAAAAAAAGAACAATATTAATGTGATTTTTTAATTGCAAAGAGTCTTTCTCGTTCCATGTAATATTAGGAATATCTTTTTGGATAACTGGTAAAAAGGTGAATTGAGCACTTGATTTTAAAATAAAAAGATAAAATAACAAAGGACCAATCATTAAAGCAAATAACAACCAGAATTTTTTTGTTTTAGAAGCGTAGTTTTCCATAAAGAAGTTCTTATAAACATAAAATATTTCCAAAATTTGGAAATATTTTATGTAAAATTATATTTTAAAAAATTTACTATTTATTAGTGAAATAAAAATTTTAGTATTAGTTAAATAATAGCGTCATGGTATTTTTTACGGAATCGCCTTCGTAAAGTACAAAGAACGATAAGTATAAAATATACATTACTAAAGTCCAAACAATTGCACGTCTAAACCATTTTTTTTCCTCTTTTAAATGCATAAAATACCAAGCAATAAAATATGCTTTAACTAAAGTAAGAGTTAAAAATATTCCATTAAGCAAGGATGTTCCTAAGAAATGCGTTAAAAATAAACTTTTTGGTTTGTAAATACCAAGAGCTACTTCCACTAAAGTGATAACTGTTAAGATACCAAATACTTTCCAAATAAGGGCTTTGTGTGATTCTGTATGTGCCATTTTGTTATTTTTTTAAGATTAAACCAAGTAGAAAAAGGTGAATACAAATACCCAAACTAAATCTACAAAGTGCCAATATAAACCTACTTTTTCTACCATTTCGTAGTGTCCTCTTTTTTCGTAAGTACCTACAATAACGTTAAAGAAAATAATTAGGTTAATGATAATACCTGAAGTTACGTGAAATCCGTGAAAACCTGTTATAAAGAAAAAGAAATCACCAAATAGTGTTTTTCCGTATTCGTTAACATGCAGGTTTGCACCTTTTACAACTTGCGAAGCACCTGCCAACAACTTGTTTGCTTCGTCTCGGCTAACAATAACTTTGTGTTTTGTAGCAGGATCTATCTTTTCAATACGTAATGATATATTTTTATTGTGTTTAAATCCTTCTACTACTTGTTGTAAGGTTACACCTGCAATTGCAGCCTCTTTTTTAAACCAAACACCATTACTTTTGGTATGTTGTACTCGTTCGTTATGTGTATTTGCTGCGAAACTTTCTAAACTAACTTGTTGCCCTTCGGCATTTACAAACTGTACAATTTGTCCATCATTTAATTGAATAGCTCCTTTATCACCTTGAATAAAATGTTTCCATTCCCAAGCTTGTGAACCAACAAAGATAATACCTCCAATTATGGTTAAAAGCATATAAACAATTACTTTATTTTTTTTCATATGATGACCAGCATCTACGGCTAACACCATAGTTACGGATGAAAAAATTAAGATAAACGTCATAAATGCAACATAAATCATTGGCATTGGTGTGTGTGTAAATGGTACGTGCGTAAAAACTTGATCTGCAATTGGCCAAGTATCTAAAAAGCGATAACGCATAAAGCCATATGCTCCTAAAAAACCTGAAAAAGTTAAAGCATCGGAAATAAGGAAAAACCACATCATCATTTTACCATAACTTGCTGCAAAAGGTCTGTCTCCTCCTCCATACCATGTAGTACCGTTGGATTGATTAGCAATTGTTGCTTCCATATAAAAGTTTGATTTTAATTAGTATTTTTAAATAAAGTAGCAAAGATAAAAAAATCTTTCTTAAATTTGTTATATTACTAAGAGAAAAAATAAAAATAGAAATACCCAAAGTCCTCCTAAAAAATGCCAAAATATTTCTCCTAACGTAATTCCTAAATGGTTACTAGCTGAATATTTACGTTTGAAATTTTTATATAGCA
>CAYOWM010000261.1:0-3132 GCA_964407635.1 uncultured Flavobacteriaceae bacterium | reverse complement strand
GCAATTTCCACCTTTCGGTTTTTAAAGAAATCTATAATTTCGTTTAAGGCATAAATTGCACTACTATCTAGGTTGTTTAGACTTTCACCGTCGATAATCAAAAATTTTAATTTATCGCCTTTGTAGTAAGCAAATTCTTGTAGTTTGTCTTTAAAATATTGTGTGTTTGCAAAATGTAATTGTGCGTCAAAACGAATAATAAGCACTTCATCATCTATAATAACATCTTTAAATCGCTTTCTATTTCTGTAAAAATGCGTGTCTGGAACACGACCCAATATTGCAATATGTGGTTTTACACTTTTTTGAATTAATACTCCTAAAGATAAAATAACTCCTGTTAAAATACCTTCTTTAATTCCGATTGTTGCGGTAACTAATAAAGTAACATTAAGAACTAAAAGATCTCTTTTTGAATATTTTAATAATTGTTTTGGTACAGTAAAATCTAACAAACCAAAAACTGCTACCATAATTATTGCTGCAAGTACTGCTTTTGGCAAATAATAAAAAACTGGTGTTAAAAACAATAAGGTTATTGCTACTACTACTGCTGAAATTATTGCTGCTAAAGGTGTTTTTGCTCCGTCTTGGTCGTTTACAGCAGTTCGTGAAAATCCGCCAGTTGCAGGATAGGTTTGAAAAAATGCTCCTATAATATTTCCCATTCCTATTGCAATTAATTCTTGATTAGGAATTACTTTATAATCGTTGTGTTTAATTTCTACGGCTTTTGCAACCGAAATTGCTTCCAAAAAGGCAATAAATGATAAGGTTAAAGAAATAGGAAATAATTTTATCATAATTTCTTTATCAAAAGCTGGTAGTCTAAATTCTGGTAATCCTTTAGGAATTTTGCCAACAATTTTAACACCATATTGATCTAAATGAAAAAATTTAACCAAAATAATACTTAAAATAACCACAACAAGTGCTGCAGGAATTTTTTTAAGGTATTTTTTAAATAAAATTATAATGGTAATTGCTCCAATTCCGATAGTAAAAGTTAACCAATGAATTTCTTTAAAATGATTAAATGCATCTACTGCTAAATTCTGAATTCGATTATTTCTACCCATATTTACACCTAAAAGATGTTTTAATTGGTTTAAACCAATAATTAACGAAGCTGCTGAAGTAAAACCACTAATTACAGGTTTGGATAAAAAATTTACTAGAAATCCGAGTTTAAATATACCAAATAAAACTTGTAAAACGCCCATCATAAAAGCAAGTAATATAGCAAATTCAATAAAATGCTCTGTTCCGACTTGAGCAAGTGTTGCTACACCTGAGGCAACAATTAACGAATCCATTGCAACAGGTCCAACAGCTAATTGCCTTGATGTACCAAATATTGCATATACAATTTGCGGAATCATAGCTGTGTATAATCCGTAAATTGGTGGCAAACCAGCAATCATTGCATAAGCGATTCCTTGAGGAATAAGCATAATCCCAACCGTTAAACCAGCACTTAAATCGCCTTTAAACCATTCTTTTTTGTAATTGGTTAACCAATTAATTATAGGAAAGTATTGTTTGATATTCATGATTTGATTTTAGTAGTAATAAAAAACAGCATTTTTGCAAATATAGTAATGTTTTAGGTTTAGAATAGTGATATGTGTTACATTTTAGTTTAATATATTGATTTACAACATTTTATTTTTTATAATGAATTAAAATTATCCTAAGCTAGGTTATAATATTAGTTATATCTTTGCAAAAAATTTAATATGCAAACGTTTTCGGATTTAAAACTTACCAAACAAATACAAAAAGCTGTAGATGCTTTAGGTTTTGAATATCCTACACCAATACAATCTAGATCGTTTAAAGTGGTAAAATCTGGTAGAGATATGGTAGGAATTGCTCAAACAGGTACAGGAAAAACACTTGCGTATTTACTACCAACTTTAGATCAATTATCCTATTCCGATCAAGTAGATCCGAGAATATTAATTTTAGTTCCTACACGCGAATTAGTAGTACAAGTTGTTGAAGAAGTAAAAAAATTGGTTCGTTTTAAAAGCGTACATGTTTTAGGTATTTATGGTGGAACAAACATAAATACACAAAAAAATGCTTTAGTTCAAGGTATAGATGTGGTTGTTGCAACACCTGGTCGTTTATATGATTTAATGTTATGTGGTGCTTTAAATCCGCGAGAAATTAAAAAAGTAATTATCGATGAAGTAGATGTGATGTTAGATTTAGGTTTTAGATTTCAATTATTAAATATTTTAGAACTTTTACCTCAAAAAAGACAAAATATTATGTTTTCGGCAACCATGACCGAAGATGTAGATATTATGATTAACGAGTATTTTATCAATCCTAAAAAAGTATCTATTGCTGTTAGCGGAATTCCGTTAGAAAACATTAAACAATCTAGTTATGAAGTCGTTAATTTTTACACAAAGGTTAATTTACTAACCTTTTTATTACAAGATAAAGAGGAATTTAATAAGGTTTTAATATTTATTTCTACAAAAAAACACGCTGACAAAATTTTTGAAATTTTAGAAGAAACGTTTCCAACAGAAGGATGTGTAATTCACTCTAATAAAACACAAAATTACCGTTTGCGATCAATTAACCAATTTGATTCTGGTGAAAATAGATTTTTAGTAACCACCGATATTATGGCTCGTGGTTTGGATATGGATACCGTTTCGCATGTTATTAATTTTGATACACCTCGCTTTCCTGAAAATTATATGCATCGTATTGGTAGAACTGGTCGTGCAGAACGCCAAGGAAAATCCATTTTGTTTAGCACTGAAAAAGAACTTCCGTTTAAAGAAAACATTGAATCATTAATGGATTATAAAATTCCTCTTGTTGCTTTTCCTAAAAATGTAACCATTTCAAAAGAATTAATCAGAGAAGAACGCATAATTATTAAAGAACATGAAAATCCACATAAAGATGTAAATTTTGAAAAAGGTGCTGCTTTTCACGAAAAAAGCGAAAAGAATAAAAAAATTAATCTTGGTGGTTCATACAGACGTGAAATCGCGAAAAAATACAAAAAACCAAAAACTAGAGGCGATAAAAATTACAACAAAAAAAGAAGAAGAAAATAAATTTTAACGCTTAACCCGAAAAATTCATACATTTTCTATT
>CAYOWM010000260.1:0-3167 GCA_964407635.1 uncultured Flavobacteriaceae bacterium | reverse complement strand
AGGCACTTCACTTTGGGTTAAGCACCAAAACCCGTATTAACTATAGCCATTGTTGGCATTTCGTTTTATTTCGCTTTAGTCAGAGCCATTTTAACTGCAAGTCCAGTTAAGACTGATGCCATAAACCACTTCTGTATTCTTAACCAAATAGGTTTTTTAGAAAACCAATTAGCCATTTTTGCAGCAGATATTACAATCAGAAAATTAATTGAAAAACTTATTATTATTTGTATAATTCCGAGTTGGAAACTTTGACTTAAAATTGAGCCGTATTCGGGTTTTATAAATTGAGGAAAAAACGAAAGATAAAATACTGCCATTTTTGGGTTTAAAACGTTAGTCAGAAGTCCTATGTTAAAAAGTTTAAGAGATTTGTCTGCTTTTAAATTTTGTTGAGCATCAAAAATTTTATTTTCTGATATAACTGTATTATATGCTAAATACAATAAGTATCCTACTCCAAGAAATTTAACTACTATGAATGCATACGGAACGGCAAATAAAATTGCAGTCAGTCCGAAAGAAACCATAAGTATATGGAATAGAAAACCACACATTACGCCAATGAGTGAAATAACTCCTGCTTTTTTTCCTTGAGATAATGACCTTGAAATTAAATAAATCATATTCGGTCCAGGGGAAAGGACCATAATCAGAGATGCTAATCCAAATAATAGTAAATCGTTAATTGGTATCATATTTTATTTGTTCTGTTATGTTCTTGAATTCTCATTATGATTTTTTAATGAATGCTAACAATTTTATATCCGCAGTCTCGCCAAAGCGATATTGTCGTGATATAAATCTGTTGTAAAGTTAGATTAATTATTTTACATTCACAAACAAATAGGATAACTTTTTATAACTTTTACTTTGCTTTTATACTGGATCTTTTTTTTGAACTAAAAAATAGATGTTTTTGGTATAAAACGATACTAATAAATTTTATAGTACATGGGTTATCTTGGTTTTGGATGTTAAAATACGATTAATTTTACCTGTTTTGGTATAAATAAATTTATCTAAAAAAATAATTTCTTTTGGCTTTTCATATTTAGAAAGCAAGGTCGTTTCTTTTATTTTATGAAGTATTTTTTTGTCAAAATTACTCTCTACAAATACAACAACTTTTTGCCCAAGAATAGCATCTTTTTTTGAAGCTATAAAAAAATTAACAGTAATAATTGCCGTTAATTTCTTCTCAACTTGCTCTGGAATAATTTTAATTCCACCAGAATTTATAACGTTGTCTATTCGTCCTAACCAAACAAAATGCGAGGCATCTTTAATCACTGCTAAATCATTGGTAATAACCAAATCTGTTGCTACTTTTTTAGCATCAATTACTAAGCATCCTCGTTCGTCCAAACGGATAAAAACATTTGGCAAAGTTTTATAATAGGTGTCTTTTTCAGTAGTAATAAAGTTTACTTTTCGTATTGCAATATGCGTAATTGTTTCGGTCATTCCGTAACTTGAAAAGATAGCTGTTTTCTCGTTTTGCAACCGATTTTCTAGCTTTTTAGAAATCGCTCCTCCACCAATTAACAGTTTTTTTACTTTGTATAAATTTTGCAACGATTTTTGCACTTGCATTGGTACCATTGCCACAAAATCGTATTTTTTATCCGCTTGTAAAATAGCAGATTTAGGTGCTACAACATCTAAATGCCATCCTAAAATCAAAGCACGAACAAGCATCATTTTTCCTGCAATATATTCGGTTGGCAAACACAATAAAGCGGTTGTTTTTTTGTGTAATTCTAAAAAATCAGCTGTTGCCAAAGCACTATTTATCATTTGATTTTTTAAAATTTTTATTGGTTTTGGCTTTCCTGTTGAGCCAGATGTTTGTACAATAATAAATTCCTTTTTATCCAACCAATCGTTTAAAAAATTCGTTATAAACGGAATATTTTTTTTAGTAAAATCTAACATTTCCTTAACGGAAGAAAACGAAGTTCCGTTTAACCTAAAATCTTTATGAAAATTTATAATTTCCACTTTATTTTTTGCTGTAATTAGAAAATTTATTTACCCAAATTACCCATAAAATAAAAACCATTCCGTAAACAATTGCAGGAAAAATTAAATCGTGAAATAAAGTTTCTTGCTTTGGATATTTATACAAACCAACCGAAAGAATAGCTATTCGTATCAAATTAGTTAGATAAATCAATAACGAACCAAAAAAACCAAATATAACCGTTGCTTTTACGCTACCTTGAAAAGCTATTATAAAAGCCAAAAACAAAATAATTACACTAACCGAATTACAACCTTCAATAACTCGTGCAACGTACGTATCATTTATTAACACTTTCATTGACAGCTCCTTGTCATGTTGTATCACTTGCGAGTTATATCCGAAAAAACGCATAATTCCTGCTGCTTGTTCTGCAGCATCTTTGGTAATAGTTGCACAAGAAAAAGCAGAATTTTTTTTTACTTGTGAGCTGTTTAAATAAAACGAATAAATTCCTAAAAGTAAAAAATAGGAAATAAAAAATTTAACTAAAAACAGAATTATAGGTTTATTCTTTTTCAACAATACAGATTTTATATATTTGCTCAAAATTACACAATCTTTTATAAAAATTAGCAACTAATGCAAAAATTAAAATCGAAAATTTTAGATATCATCCAATCTAATACTAGTAAAGAAAAAAGACTACAAGATATTTGCGAGTATTTAAAAAAATCTGTTTCTCACTACGATTGGGTTGGTTTTTATTTTCAAAACGGTTCTAAAAATGAATTAAAACTAGCACAATTTGCAGGAAAACCAACCGAGCATATCATTATTCCGTTTGGAAAAGGGATTTGCGGACAAGTAGCCGTAAGTAATGAATCTTTTTTAGTTTCCGATGTTAGCGAACAAGCAAATTATATTTCGTGTGGCATTGAAGTAAAATCGGAGTTAGTCGTACCAATATTTAAAAACAACAAAAACATCGGACAAATAGATATTGATTCGCATACTGTAGATGCTTTTAATGATGATGATGTAAAATTAGTAGAATTTATTTGCAAGGAAGTTACCGCTATTTTATAAATTTTTAAAAAAAAGTAAAACAGCACTACACCAACACATTATGGTATTAGAACATTACTACATTAAAACATTGCTACATCAAATAATTGTTACATTACTACATTAAAACATT
>CAYOWM010000259.1:0-3180 GCA_964407635.1 uncultured Flavobacteriaceae bacterium | reverse complement strand
AGAGGATATAGAACTTTTGAAAATTTTAGGAGTGCAATACTATTCTTTCACGGCGGTTTAAATCTTTACCCACTAAATTCGCAGTAGAACCTTTTTTTATTATCGGTTCATAGACATTAAAAATTCGGCATTATTAGCACTAAATTTTATTTTATCTTGAATAAATTGCATCGCTTCAACAGGATTCATATCTGCTAAATATTTACGTAAAATCCAAATTCGTTGTACATCCTTTTTATCTAGCAATAAATCGTCTCTACGAGTACTTGATTTAACTAAGTCAATTGCTGGGAAAATTCTACGATTTGCAATGTTTCTATCTAATTGCAATTCCATATTACCAGTTCCTTTAAACTCTTCAAAAATCACTTCATCCATTTTAGAACCTGTATCGGTTAATGCTGTTGCGATAATGGTTAAAGAACCTCCTCCTTCGATATTTCTTGCTGCTCCGAAAAATCGTTTTGGTTTATGCAAAGCATTTGCGTCGATACCTCCTGATAAAATTTTACCAGAAGCTGGAGCAACCGTATTATAAGCACGAGCCAAACGAGTAATAGAATCTAATAAAATTACGACATCGTGTCCGCATTCTACCAAACGTTTTGCTTTTTCAAGTACTATATTTGCAACTTTTACGTGTTTTGCTGCAGGTTCGTCAAAAGTAGAAGCTACAACTTCGCCTTTTGTATTTCTACGCATATCGGTAACTTCCTCTGGACGTTCGTCAATTAAAAGGATAATTTGATATACTTCAGGATGATTTGATGCGATTGCATTTGCAATATCTTTCAACAACATAGTTTTACCTGTTTTTGGTTGCGATACAATCATACCTCGTTGTCCTTTACCAATTGGCGAAAACATATCCATTATTCGTGTAGAAATGGAAGCGTTTTTTCCTGCAATATTAAATTTTTCGTTTGGAAATAATGGTGTTAAATGTTCAAAAGAAACACGATCTCTAACAATACTAGGACTTAATCCGTTTATTAAAATAACCTTTATTAAAGGAAAATATTTTTCTCCTTCTTTTGGCGGTCTAACTGCTCCTTTTACTGTATCACCAGTTTTTAAACCAAATAGTTTTATTTGCGATTGCGACACATAAATATCGTCTGGTGATGCTAAATAATTATAATCTGACGAACGTAAAAATCCGTAGCCATCATTCATTATATCTAAAACTCCTTCGCTTTCAATAATACCGTCAAATTCGTAATCTGGATCTCGGTATTTTCCTTTTTCTTTATTTTGATTACCACGATCTATCTTTGGTTTGTTATGCTTGGAATTATTTTTATGTACTGGTTTTTCAGTAGAATTTGCATTTTTTTTCTTTTTGTAATTCGGATTTAATGCATTTGCCCTTTCGTTTAATATTCTTCTTTCTTCTTCGGTAAGTTCACTTGGAGCTTTTCTAGGTATATCGTCTTTTATTTCGGTAACTTTTTTTTCTATTGGTTCTTTTTCGGTCTTTCTAACCTTTTCTACGACTTTTTTATTTGGTTTATTTCCTTCTTTTTTATCTGTTTTTACTTTTACAGGTATTTTTTCTGCTGCTTTGGGCTTAGAAATAGTTTTTTCTTTAGATTTTTCAATTCTTTTTCTTGCCTTTTTAGGTTTTTCTTTGGGTTGCTCCTTGGATGGCTTTTCATTACTAGAAACTTTAGCTTGTTCATCTAAAATCATGTAAATTAAATCCATTTTATTAACGTTGGTTATTCTTTTCAAACCAATCGTTTTGGCAACATCTTTCAACTCAACTAGTTTTAGTTGCTTTAATTTTTCAATATCAAACATTATGTAAATATATAATTGTTATTTCTGTTATTTTTAAAATATAACTTGTTTTTAGGGAATAAATGGCATTGTAATGAAGTATATTACAATCGTTTTCCGTTTACTTGTGCAATAGTACAACATTTATTTTAATTTTTTCTGTATTTCTAAAAAAAAAATAATGTACTTTTGCATCAATTCAAAAAAAAAATATTAATTGAATTATGTTACAAAGAATACAAAGTGTTTTTTTACTATTCGCAGCAATCCTTTCTATCGGTCTTGTTTTTGTTTTTCCGTTATGGAAAACCAATGAAACAGTTGTTTTTGCTATGGATACCATTACAAATGTAAGTATGCTTATTAAACCTATTGGAATTCTTTTTATTATTTCGGCAATACTATCTTTATATACCATTTTTCAATTTAAAAACAGAAAATTACAATTTGTTTTAAATCGGTTAAATATATTATTAAACTTATTACTTGTAGGATTTATCGTGTACCAAACACAAAACTTATCTGGAGAAACTTTGGTTTCTGAGAAGGGCATTGGATCTTTTCTTCCTATTGCAACGGTATTTTTATTGGCAATTGCTAATAGATTTATTAAAAAGGATGAAGATCTTGTAAAATCTGTGGATCGTTTACGATAAACCTAAAATTTAGTTATTATGTGTTTAAAAGTCGCCAATTGGCGACTTTTTATTTTTTTTCTAATTCAATAATTTCTAAATTTTTAATTTCTCCTGCTTCCAATTCAAAACGCAGCATTGTTCGTACTTTATGAAAACCGTGTTTTCCTGCTGCACCAGGATTCATATGTAGCAATTTTAGTTTTTTATCGTACATTACCTTTAAAATATGCGAATGTCCTGATATAAACAATTTTGGTGTATGGATTTTTATTTCGTCTCTTATACGTCTATCGTAACGATTTGGATATCCTCCAATATGCGTAATCCAAACTTTTACACCTTCTAAAATAAATCTATTATCTAACGGAAACATTTTTCGTGCTTCAATTCCGTCAATATTTCCGTAAACTGCCCTTACTGGCTTAATTTTTAAAATCGTATCGATAACTTTTATATCACCAATATCTCCTGCATGCCAAACCTCATCTGCTTGTTTTACAAATTTTAAAATTTGATCGTCTATGAAACTATGCGTATCGGATAATAAGAGTATTTTTTTCATATACCAAAATAATATTTGACAGGTGTTTATTTTTTTGTGCTATCTTTAAATTTAATTTTCTCAAATAGAGGACTCTGAATTTAAATTTATTGCTCTAAAAAAGAAATTGTTTCTAAAACCACTTCCTTTTTCCATAGCATTCTGTAATGTCCTATTTTTTGAAATGCAAGTAATTTAGAGTTTGGTATTTTTTTATGA
>CAYOWM010000258.1:0-3191 GCA_964407635.1 uncultured Flavobacteriaceae bacterium | reverse complement strand
CTTATGTTCTGTACACTCTAAAATAACCTGAATTCTATTTCCTTTCTTTGCCATCTTACTTTACTTATTTTGTTAAATGTCCGTCTAATCTTGCTTGTTTTAACACAGCAGAAACACCTAATTTATTAATATTTTTTAACGCTCTTGTAGATACACGTAAAGTAATCCACTTATCCTCTTCTGGGATATAAAAACGTTTTTTAATTAAATTTACCTTAAATTTTCTTTTTGTTCTATTCAAAGCATGCGAAACGTTGTTTCCAACCATTGCTTTCTTTCCTGTTATATCACAAATTCTAGACATTGTTCTTACCTATTTAATTTTGAACGGCAAAAGTAATAATACTTTACTATTCTAACAAACAATTTTCGCTTTTTTTTTAAAAGTTGTTTGAAATTTTAAAATAAACGATTATTTTTACTTCAAATCATACTATTTTTTAACATCTGTAAAGCCGTTATAGATGCTTTTTCTATAACGCGTTCTCGTGGCTGCCCAAAATTATATTCTTTTACAATAGTTTTATTTTTACTTGCAATTGCAATAAACACCACACCAACAGTTTTATCGGTTTTATCAGTAGTAGGTCCTGCATTACCAGTAACCGAAATTGCATAATCGGTTTGTAATAATTTTCGGCAATTTTCAGCCATTTCAACAGCAACTTCGACACTAACCACCGAAAAATCGTCAATAGTTTGTTTAGAAACGCTTAATATTTCGGTTTTAACACGTAGATTATAACTAACCACCGAACCAACAAAATACCTTGACGAACCTGCAATTGAAGTAAGCATTTTGGCAATATTTCCACCTGTACAACTTTCGGCAGTAGCAAGAGTTTTGCTTTTTTCTACTAATAAATTACCAATTTCTTTCTCGATAGGTAAATCGTTGTTTGAACTAAAAAGCAAATCTTTTACTAATATCTCCAATTTTAAAATCTGTTCCTTTAAAAGTAATTTAAGACTTTTTAAATCTGTTCCTTTTGCAGTTAAACGCAATCGTGTTGTACCATAAGCAGGTAAATATGCCAATTTTATTTCCTTTGGTAATTCCGTTTCAAACTGCACCAAACGTTTTGCTATTCTGCTTTCTCCTTCGCCATAAGTAACCAAAGTATGATGTAGAATAAACGGCAAATTATACGATTTTTGTATTTTTTTTAAAACATCTTTTTGTAATAAATTTTTCATTTCAACAGGAACTCCTGGCAAGGAAACCAGCACTTTATCATTTTTTTCAAACCACATTCCTGAAGCGGTTCCGAAATGATTTTTAAAAATTAATGCCTTTTCAGGAAGTACTGCTTGGTCTAAATCCAAATTGGTATATTGGTAGTTAATTTTTTTAAACAACGCTATAATATGTTTTTCAATTTCGGTGTTTTTCACCAATTTATCCTCAAAATATTCGGTCAAAACATTTTTAGTAATATCGTCATTTGTCGGTCCTAATCCACCAGTAAGTATAATAATATCCGATTGTTTTTCCGCTTGACGGATTGCTTGTAAAATATGCTCTTTACTATCTTGAATAGAAGTGATTTGATATACCGAAACACCAATTTTATTTAATTCTTCTGCAATAAATTTAGAATTCGAATCTAGTATTTGTCCGATTAAAATTTCATCGCCAATCGTTATAATTTCTGCAAACATACTTGTGTAATTTTAGGATGTAAAGATACGCCTTCTTTAAAAAAACAATTACTTTTGAACAAAATATAATTACTATGCATACAAACCGTAAAACATTTTGGGTAACTGGTGCTTCTAGCGGAATCGGAAAGGCTTTAGCTTTAGAATTGTTAAATACCAATTACAAAGTAATTCTTTCTGCTAGAAATAAAACGGCTTTAGAACAGGTGAAATTTGCATCTAAAAATTCAAACAACGCTAAAATATTGGTTTTAGATTTAGAAAAGCACGACACTTTTGATAAAATTGTTACAGATGCTATTACGTTATTCGGAAAAATAGATGTCGTTATTCACAATGGCGGAATTAGCCAACGTTCCTTAGCAAAAGACACTATTTTAGAAGTGGATAAAAAAATATTTGCCATAAATTATTTCGGAACAGTAGGATTAACTAAGGCAATTTTACCTTATTTTATTAAGCAAAAAAGCGGTCATTTTGCAGTAGTTACAAGTGTTGTTGGCAAAATCGGAACACCTTTACGTTCTTCGTATGCAGCATCAAAACACGCTTTACATGGTTTTTTTGATAGTTTACGAGCAGAATCCTTTGCAAACAATATAAAAATAACACTTATTTGTCCTGGATATGTACAGACAAATGTTTCGATAAACGCCTTACTTGGCGATGGATCTAAACAAAATACTATGGATAAGGCAACTAAAAATGGTTTAACACCACAATTTGTAGCAAAAAAAATCCTAAAAGCTATTAAAAAACAAAAAGAGGAAGTAGTTATTGGTGGTAAATTAGAAAAATTTTCGATTTATGTAAAACGGTTTTTTCCGAAAGTACTTTCAAAATTAGTTAGAAAAATTCCTGTTACCTAAAACAAATTCTGAAATAATCTTTAGTATCTTTGCACAAACAAAACGTAAACGTATGAAATTTTTTATTGACACAGCAAACCTTTCGCAAATTAAAGAAGCACAATCTTTAGGTATTTTAGATGGTGTAACGACAAATCCTTCGTTAATGGCTAAAGAAGGCATAACAGGACAAGACAATATTATAAACCACTACAAAGCAATTTGCGAGTTGGTAGATGGTGATGTTTCTGCCGAAGTTATCGCTACCGATTTTGACGGAATGGTTAAAGAAGGTGAAGCACTTGCCGCTTTAAATCCGCAAATTGTGGTAAAATTACCAATGATAAAAGATGGCATTAAAGCATGTAAATATTTTTCGGATAAAGGAATAAAAACCAATGTAACTTTAGTGTTTTCTGCAGGTCAAGCACTACTTGCTGCTAAGGCAGGAGCTACCTATGTTTCGCCTTTTATTGGTAGATTAGATGATATTTCAACGGATGGCTTAAATTTAATTGCCGAAATTCGTCAAATTTATAACAATTACGGTTTTGAAACAGAAATTCTTGCTGCATCGGTTAGACATACTATGCATATTATTGACTGTGCTAAACTTGGTGCTGATGTAATGACTGGTCCTTTAAAAGCAATTGAAGGGTTGTTAAAACATCCATTAACCGA
>CAYOWM010000257.1:0-3191 GCA_964407635.1 uncultured Flavobacteriaceae bacterium | reverse complement strand
TGCTGTATTTGGTCTTTTATTTTCAAAAAATTAAAGTATTTCGGAATCTGCAAAGCTAAAATAATCTTTTTCGGTAATTATTAAATGATCTAATAATTTTATGTCTAAAAATTGTCCTGCATTTTTAATTTTTTTGGTTAATTCTTTATCCGAATTACTTGGCTCTATTTTTCCTGAAGGATGATTATGACAAATTATAATTCCTGTTGCTAATACAGAAACTGCATTTTTAAATAACATTCTAACATCTACTAAAGTGCCTGTAATTCCACCTTTGGTTAACTGTTCTGTTTTAATAATTTTGTTGGAATTGTTAAGGTAAATGACCCAAAATTCTTCGTGCTTTAAATTACCTATTTGCGGCTGCATAATCTTAAAAACTGCTTGACTACTTGTTATAATCGGTTTTACTAGTGCATTTTCTAATTGTGTTCTTCTGCCTAAAGTTATTGCTGTACTTATCGAAATGGCTTTTGCCTCACCAATACCTCTAAATTGCATTAAATCCGAAATGGACAATGCTGCCAATTCGTTTAAATTATTATTTACCGAAGTAAGTATTCGTTTAGCTAAATCTACGGCAGATTCTTGTCGGTTACCTGAACCAATTAAAATGGCAATTAATTCTGCATCAGACAAGGCTTCTTTGCCTTTTAAAAGCATTTTTTCTCTAGGTCTATCGTCTTGTTTCCAAGTTTTTATGGAGGTAGCTTTTTTCATTCACACGATTTTTCGTAAATATACTAAATCCATTTGATATGAATAGTTGGCTCACAAAATTCAGCACTATATTATTTTTTTAACATCTAAAAATCATAAAGTTAATTTGGTATCACACATCTACTACATTTCAGAACCCTTGAAATACGAAGGTTTTCCTACGGATTTTAAAATTTCGCATCTAAACAAAGCTAATTTCATGAATTTTTGCGGTTAAATCTGCAAAGGTTTTCATAATTAATGTAAATTCAAAAAAGTCCATATTTCATATTCTGCGTTAATGTCTTGATTAACATAACCGAGTTTAAAAAATCTTGGATTTCTTCGCGTATAATTCCCTGGGACACCATGTCCACCACCAATTACCTTATACAATACAACTTGTGGTTTTTTATTTTTAAAATACGTGTATTTTACTACTTTACTTCCATCGGTATTATTGGTATTCGGAAGTTTTTCAATTTTAGGTAGTTTTGTTGTTTGATTTACATTTTTCCAATGTGCAATGGTTTTAGGTGTGCTAATAATTTTTCCTCCTTTAGTAAATTTTGGCATTTCTCCACCTTTAAAAGGCACGTATTGATCTTTAGTACCATTCATTAAAAGTATTGGTGTGTTCCTTTTTTTTAAACATTTAAAAGCTAAATTTTTAGGTAAACTAGAAATAATACTGGCAAATGCATTAAATTTTTCTGAAATTTCACAAGCCAAGGTTTGCACCATAAATCCACCATTAGAAATTCCTACAGCATAGTAGCGATTAATGTGATATTTAGTTGCCATTTTAGTTCTTAAATCAGTTATAAACTGCACATCATCAATTCCTCTTTTTGATGCTTTCGAAACATTTCTAGCATCAGCCCAAGATTTTGAAATACCATCTGGATAAACAATAATTGCATTGTTTTCATCTGAAATAAGATTGAATTTTGAGTGTTTTGCTAATTTTTTTCCAGTTCCCATTGCACCGTGAAGCACAAAAATTAAATCATAACTCTCGTTGAAATTAAAATTTGAGGGTTTATGAATGGTATAACTTCGAGCGATTCCATTACTGAGTATCTTATGATCACTATTTTGCGAAAATACTAGTCCAAAAGAAACGATGAATATTAAAAGAATGTATTTTTTCATTTATTCTCATTTATTAATGATTTCAAATATAAACAATTCTTACAAGATTCAACACAAAATAGAATTTTGCTTTTTAAAAACCCAAAATTCCTAAGATAAAATTGTCCCAATCTCTAATAATAGAGTAAAATAAAAATAATCCTAGAAAGAATAGTATTGTATTACTAAGTTCATTTTGTTTCATTTGTTTCATTTTCTAATTAATTTTAAAAAGCAGAATGGTAAAATTACTATTCTGTCATATTATTCAAATTTCTTTTTTATAAGTAAACGTCGCTTTTTTATTTTCTTGCTTTTTATCTTTTGGTATTTTTATTTTTCCTTTATTTGAATTAGGATACAGTCTTCCAATATATTTTTTAAGACTTTTATAATTTAAAAAGGACAATACTACCTTACCTGAATTATTAAATAAAATTCCATTGGATAAATTATCATTATAACCTACCTTTAATATTTTATCATACGAATTAGCTTCAACACAAAACAGGTTATTTGTTTGAATGCGAAACTTTTTTGCTATGGCTTTTAAATAATTACGATTTTTTAAAATGCAAATGTTAATGATTTTTAATTTTGGATATAGAATTTGCATTGTTTTTAATTGTCTAAAGACATGTGTAAATTGGTATAATAAAATTTCATCACTAAAGAAATTAAAATAGATTAATTCTTTACCTAAAGGGATTTCTTTTAAATTAATATTTTTTGTTTTTGTAAAATTTGGCAATTCTAAATTTGGTAATTTATCTACATATACTCCGTTTTTATTTTCAACAATATAATGCGATTTATTTTCTGCAATAGTAAGTTTTGCTTGATAAACATCTTTGTTTTTCTTAAAATCAGACAATTCATATTGTACACCATTTACCGAAAATGGAAAATTGGTTTTAAAATAACGTCTTTCTGTTTTAAACCGTTTTATGTTTTTTGTTCGTTTATAATCTGAAATTAAAATTCCATCTAAACCTACTTTATTATCTGGTTTTATCGAATCTAAAAAAGAATTATTTGTGTTGTAATTTAATAATAAAACACTAAATTCACTATTATTAATTCTAACAGAAGCACTTAATACAGGAATTTTGTTAAAAATATTCTTTTTAGTTTTTACAAGATAGGACACCTCATTTAAAAAAAAAGATGCTGTTTTTTTAAATGTAAGCGTTTTGGTTACTTCTTGACTAAAGACATTTGCTGTAAGAAGTATAAACACTAAGTATATTTTGGCTTTCATGATCATAAAGTTACTATTTTAGTATTTTCCACTGGTCTAACCCCCAATAAATCGGACTAATTTTATTTTACTAACACAAATCATCTAAATATTGATT
>CAYOWM010000256.1:0-3207 GCA_964407635.1 uncultured Flavobacteriaceae bacterium | reverse complement strand
CGCAACAAGGAATTTTAGCAAGTCTAGAAGGTATGAAAATACGAAAAGACAGAACACATATTTTAAAAAATACTTCTTTTAAAATATTGTTAATTATTGGTTTACGTGATCCTATTTTACAGTATTCCGATTTAATCGAACAAACTCAAAACACTAAAGTAAAAATCGCAGAATTGCCTAACGGACACATGAGTCATATAGAAAATAAAAAAGAAGTAATTGCCTTACTTGTTGACTTTTTAAAGTGAAAATTCACTTTTCAATACAATGCAACAATTCTGTTTCGCGTCTTTTAAGCGGAAAATTAGTTGTAATTTGGTTTCTAGCATCTAAAACACTAATAGTATTACTTTTTAAATTTGCGATAGTATTTTGTAAATCGTTTATATTTTTATTTTTTAAAATATATCCAGAGTTTCCGATAATATCAGGTATTCCTGCAACATTACTTCCAATAGGAATACAACCACACAGCATTGCTTCGCATAAAGCATTAGGAAAACCTTCAAACATAGATAATTGTAAATAATATTGGTGCTGGTTGTAAATTTTAAGTAATTCACTTTGTGCAACATTTGGTATTAAAGTAATATTTTTAGGATATTTTTTTAGTCCTACTTTTCCTACAATAGTAAACGAAAAATCAGGATTTAATTCTGCTATTTTAACTAACATATCTATTCCTTTTCGGTACATTCCTACTGTATCTAAAGCAAAAGTTACGGTTAAAAAAGAATTTTCTTTTCTTGTTACATCTAACAATTCCCATTTAATGGAATCGTAGCCGTTTACCACTTCGATAATAGTAGTCTGACAATTTTTTACTAAATGCTGTATGCCTTGTTCTTTAAAAGCAACCGTTGTATAGGTATAAATACTCTTAGCTAAACTCTTGTGTACAGGCAAAATCAAATCGCAATGTGTAAACGAAAAAGCAGTAAACCAAGCTAAAATTGGTTTGGTAAATGCTCCATAATTAATCTCTGGCAGTTTAGCACAATCGGTTCCGATAGCGATAATTACAACTTTTTTACCATATAATTTTCCGAATATAACAGGTAAAAAAGAAACATATCCTGCAGATTGAATGACATAATTTTTAAAACGAAAACCTACAAATAGCAAATAAAAAAACTGCTTTAAAAAGGCAAAAGGTAAAAACCATTTTTTATTCGTGTTAAAGTGATAGTTACTAACGGTGAATTTTTTTTCTAAAATTTCTTTATCTCGTTTTACAAAAGTTGCATACTTAACATATAGTAATAGTGTTTTTTCTTTATGTAAAGTAGTGCTTTTCAATTTTAGGTTTCTTACTTTTGCGAAAACAAAAGTACTATAAATAAATTATGTATTCTTTTTTTGGTCAAAATACTAAGCTTGATTTACAAAATTCCGATTATAAAGCAATTTTATTAACGGAATTAAAAAATTATGCAACAAATCAAACAAATGCAGATCTAATTATAACCGATAATTGGACAGATTTTACATTTCAAGTACTTGGTAATAACCCAAAATCGCATTTTTTTTACGAAAATAGCATTCATATTAAAGAAAAAATGATGGATGTTGCTTTTGTGTTTTCGGAAACTAAAAAACTAATCAAAATTTATTTTAAACTTCATACTGCACCTAATTATTTTAGAAAAACACTTAGAAAATGGTTAAACATGCAGTTTACCAACCGAAACGATAATATTACACAGATTTTTCATGAAAATGTGCTTATTCCTATGACATTTTTTATAGACAATCTCGCTCCTATTCACGCTTCAGGATTTGCTATAAACAAAAAAGGCGTTTTACTTGGCGGAACTGGTGGTGTAGGAAAAACTACGTTAGAACTAGATAATTGCTTAGATAAAAAAGCTACTTTTATAACCGATGATATTGCCATTGTAAACAACAAACAACAAGTATATCCTAATTTAAACCAACCAAAAATTTACGGTTATAATTTAGTTGGAAATCAAAAATTGACGCAAATTGTATTCAAAAAATTATCGCTAATAAATAAATTGCATTGGTTTTTACATAAAAATATTTTTGGTGTGGATAAAGTTCGTCGTAAAATTTCGGCAAACGAATTGTATCCAAATGTTGCAAAAGGCAAAACGGAATTACATACGTATTATATTTTACTTAAACGGAATTGCAAATCTATCACCAAAACCAATATTGCAAAAAAAGAAGCAATTAAAACAAGTTTAAACGTTATTAAAACGGAATATAATTACTTTTTTAATCACATAAAATGGCACGAATTCAATGCCGTTTTACTAAACAAAAAACCTGTTTATACTATGCTGGATTTAGAAAAAAAATGGACTTCCGTTTTAAACGAAACTTTTGAAAATGCCAATGTGCAGGTTTTACATATTCCGATAGATTATACACACCAAGAATTTAAAAAACAAATGCAACATTTTTTGTTTGTTGAAAATAAGTAAACAATGCCTATAAAAAATTCTAAATACCAAAATATATTAAATGAAATAATTTTAATTATTGAACAATCTAAAACACAGTTAATTGTTCAGGCTAATAGCACTTTAACACTAGCTTTTTGGCAAATAGGACATCAAATAAATAAGAATATTTTAAAAAATCAAAGAGCTACATATGGAAAACAAATTATCGTTACACTGTCACGAGAATTAGAAAAAGAATACGGACGATCCTTTAACGAGAAAAATCTAAGGAGAATGATTCAATTTGCTGATAAATTTTCAGATTTTGAAACTGTCGTTACATTGTCACGACAATTATCTTGGTCGCATTTTTTAGTTTTAATTCCTTTGAAAAACAAAGAAAAAAGATTACTCTATGGAGAACTTGCTAGTCAAAATAATTATAGTGTAAGAAAATTAAAAAATCAAATATCTAAAAAAACATTTGAACGAATACAAAATGCAGATATTCAATTATATAATAATAAAACAATAGAAAAAGGGATTTTAAAAGATCCATATCTACTAGATTTTTTAGAATTAAAAGATGGGTATTTAGAAAATGATTTAGAGAGTGCTATACTTAAAGAATTAGAAAAATTTTTACTAGAATTAGGGAATGGGTTCACATTTGTTGAACGCCAAAAAAGAATGATAATTGACGGAGATGATTATTATTTAGACTTATTATTTTATCACAGAAAAATTAAAAGACTTGTTGCTATTGAACTTAAAATTGATAAATTTAAAGCTAAAT
>CAYOWM010000255.1:0-3219 GCA_964407635.1 uncultured Flavobacteriaceae bacterium | reverse complement strand
ACTTTTATCAGAGCCCGGTACGCGTAACATATCGCCAAAAGAACATAAAATTACATTTTTATCTAAAGCCAAATGTACTGCTTTGTCTATTAAGTGCAAAGGTGTTACACAAACCGGACAACCCGGACCGTGAATCATTTCTATTTCTTTAGGAAGCATATCTATAATTCCGTTTTTAACCAAACTGTGTGTTTGTCCGCCGCATACTTCCATAATTTTCCAATTTCGGGTTACGGTTTTTTTTATCTCTGCAAGATATTGTTTTGCTAATTCGGGATCTCTATATTCGTTCATATATTTCATAATAGCAACCTTTTTATTAGTTAATCTTCTTCCTTTTTAATAACTTCATTTAAAGAAATGTTACCTGAAGTTGTATTTTTAGGAATATAATCATCTACATCTACCAAATCGCCTAATTCACCTATTTCTTTTAAATATTTAAAAGTTTTTTTCGCTTCTTCTTCGTCCACCTTACTAATGGCTACGCCTACGTGTACCAGAACATAATCACCAATGTTTGCGTCGGGTAACATTTCAAGGCTTGCTTCTTTGGTAATACCACCAAAATTTATTTTTGCCATTCGTACGGCACCGTTATGTCTTAGTTCGATACTCTTTATTTTTCCCGGAATTGCTAAACACATAATTTTTAATATTTAATATTTATAAAATATTTTAATTGTCCTAATGAGATATTTTCATCGTTAGGTGCTAAATTACAATTAAATTTTATATCTAATTTGTTTTTTTTTGAAATTTCCAAGAGCATTGATACCAATAACCCATTTTGAAAAACTCCTCCGCTACAAAGAATGGTTTTTACATTGTTTTTTTGTGCTTCTTTAATTATGATTTTCGCTAAAGAATAAATAAAACTTGCTGCTATAAATGATTTTGAAATACCTTTTGTTTTATATGCTTCAATAATTTTTTTAATTAAAAATCGAGTGGGAATTTTATCGTATTTTTTATGTTCTAAAAAGTCTATATAACTTTTCTTTTTATAAGAATTTGCACAATCCTCTAATCGCATTGCTGCTTCTGCTTCATAAGAATTTATATCTGTAATGTCTAATGCCGAAGCCACTGCATCAAATAATCTGCCAACTGAAGATGTTTTAAGCGTGTTATTTTCTAAAGTTTTTGAATATATCTTCCATTCGGTTTCAGAAAATTTGTTTTGTATCAAATGTCGTATGTCATCATTTAATAAACTAAATAAGGATAAACGCGGTTCTTTTGCCATTTTATCGTTGGCTATCCAATTAAAATAATCAAAGTGGTTTATTCTGTTAATTGTTTGATTTTTATAGATAAAAAACTCGCCTCCCCAAATTTGAGTATCGTCTCCTAGTCCTGTTCCGTCCCAAATAACGCCTAATATTTTTTCTTTAGAATCAAATAAATTATGCTCTCCCAAAACACTTGCAAAATGAGCCTTATGGTGCTGAATGTTAATTAATTTAGTATTATTTTGTTGTGCTAATTCTTTACCTGAAATACTACTTTGATAATGAGGGTGTTTATCTACAAGAATAGTTTTTGGCTTGGTGTTGAATAATTTTTTAAATTTTAAAATGGTTTTTTGATAACGTTCTAAAACCTCGTAACTGTCTAAATTTCCAAAATACTGACTTACATAAGTGTGTTTGTTTGGCAGAAAAGCAAAAGTGCTTTTTAAATGCGCTCCCATTGCCAGAATGGGTTCTGTTATTTTGGTATTTGTTTCTAAATAATTAGGTGATAGACCACGAGAGCGTCTTAAAATGATTTGTTTATCATTTACAAATTTCATAACCGAATCATCTTGTGGAAATTCAATGTCTAAATTATGATGCAAAAAATAATCAGCTATATTTTTTAATTTTTCTTGGGCTTCTTTTTCTTTTGAAATAATTGGAGATCCGTGTATATTTCCACTTGTCGCAACAATTGGTTTCTGCACTTCTAGCATAATTAATTCTAACAAGGAAGAGGAAGGAAGCATTACACCGGTTTGGTTAAGATTTGGAGCTATTTCATTAATTAAAATACCGATATTTTTAGTGTTTTGTAAAATAACTATTGGAGCTACTCTACTTTGTAGAGCAGATTCTTCCTTTTTGGAAACCTTAAAATCGGTTTTTATGGCTTTAATGGTAGGATATAAAACTGCAAATGGTTTATTTGGTCGTTTTTTTTGCATTCGCAGATGGTTAATTGCTTCTTTGTTTGAGGCATCACAACAAAGTAAATATCCATTTGTGTTTTTGATGGCGGTTATTTTTCCTTCTAAAATAAATTGTGCTGTTTTGCGAATGATCTTTTGTTGATTTTCTTCAACTAATTTTCCGATATTATCAACTAATTGTAATGTGATTCCGCATTTGCTACAACTATTGGTTTGCGAATGAAAGCGCTTGTTTGTTGGGTTGCGGTATTCTTCTGTACAATCATTACACATTTTAAAATTAGAAAGTGTTGTATTTGCACGTTCAAAAGGGAATTTATTGGTTACGGCATAACGAGGTCCGCAATGCACACAGGTTGTAAACGCATAATTAAAGCGCCTGTTATTGGTGTCTTTTATTTCTTCTTTACAATTATTGCAAATAGCAAAATCCGGTGTAAGCGGAATGTTTATTTGTGTTTTACTTTTTGAAGGAACAATCGAGAAATCTGCATATTTTTTCTCTGCAACCTTTTTAATAGAGTATTCTGTAATAATAGAAACTTTTGGTTTTTCTTTTAAGATTTGTTTTATAAAAGCACTAGCTTTTTCTTTTGAAGAATTTATATAAATTAAAACACCTTTAGCGTTATTTGAAACGCTACCCACGAGATTGTTTTTTTTGGCTAAATTATATATAAAAGGTCTAAAACCAACACCTTGAACACGTCCTGAAATTTGTATTTTAAAAGTTTCTATAGGCACAGATCATTATGAATTTTGTTTTTCTTTTACTTTTTTAAGTAACCAGTCACACCAAGCGTCTATTCCTTCGTCTTTTAAAGCAGAAATGGTTAATACTTCTAATTCATGGTTTACTTCTTGAGCATCTTTTGTTACCGCTTCTACCGAAAATGGCAAATAGGGTAGAAGGTCTGCTTTTGAGATGAGCATTAGATCGCTGGTTAAAAACATACGCGGATATTTTTTGGGTTTGTCGTCGCCTTCGGTAGTTGCCATTAGTGTTACACGATAGTCTTCACCTAAATCAAAAGAAGCAGGACACA
>CAYOWM010000254.1:0-3219 GCA_964407635.1 uncultured Flavobacteriaceae bacterium | reverse complement strand
TTAGTAATGTATTGATTTATGCAATATTAAACGTATTATTTTTATGGATTGTACCAAAATTTAAATTGCAATTGCCTAGTTTTTTATTAGATTATTTTGGTGAAGCACCTAAGGTTATTTATATTTTCTTTTCGCAAGTTGTTGCTAGTTTTTTTACGTTTATCGTAATGCTACCAATTATTTTAAAATTTAAACTTACTTTTGATAAGCAAATTTTAAAAAAAATGTTGCGATATGGTCTGCCAATAATGCTTGCAGGAATTGCCTATATTACAAATGAAAACCTAGATAAATTACTAATCGAACGTTTTAAAGGCGAAAAAATAATGGGAATTTATAGTGCCTGTTATAAATTAGGAGTTTTTATGACACTTTTTATAACAGCTTTTAAACTAGGAGCAGAGCCATTCTTTTTTAGCCATTCCGAAAATAAAGATGCAAAAAAAAATTACGCAACAATTTTAACATGGTTTACTATTTTTGGTTCGCTAATATTATTTGTAATTGTTGCGTATATTCCACTTTTTGCAAAAGTATTACTTGGTAAACCAGAATATTTTGAAGCTTTGAAAATTGTGCCAATTATTTTATTAGCCAATTTGTTTTTAGGTATTTATCACAATTTATCTATTTGGTATAAACTTACCGATAAAACCAAATTTGGGATGTATTTTTCTATATTTGGAGCAATGCTAACCGTTATTTTAAGCCTTGTATTTATTCCGATTTACGGATATATGGCTTCTGCTTGGATAACACTTGTTGCATATAGTTCGATGACTTTTATTTCGTATTATTACAGTAAAAAGTATTACGAAATCACGTATAATATTCCTAAAATTGGATTTTATTTAGGTTTATCCGTTGCGTTATCTTTGGTTTCGTTTTATAATTTTCAAGAAAAGTACCTTATTTCTACCTTTATGCTAATTCTATTTTTAGGAATTATTTACCGAAAAGAAATTTTTCCATTATTGGAAGCAAGAAAAAAATAATTGAAGTTTATTCTACCACAGCACTTGGCACTAATACCGAAACATCGCCATTATGACGTAAAATATCACGAACAATACTCGAACTAATATACGATGTATTTGCACTTGTTAATAGGAAAATAGTTTCTATTTTAGCTAATTTTCGATTCGTATGTGCAATTGCTTTTTCAAATTCAAAATCTGCGGGATTTCGTAAGCCTCTTAAAATAAAATCAACATCATTTTTTTTACAAAAATTTATTGTTAAACCAGAATACGAAGTAACTGTTATTTTTGGTTCGTTTTTAAAAGTTTCTTTAATAAAATGAATTCGTTTTTCTAAATCAAACATATATTTTTTAGCAGCATTCATTCCGATAGCAATAATAATTTCATCAAATAATGGCAAAGCACGTTGGATAATATCTACATGACCTAAAGTTATCGGATCAAATGAACCTGGAAAAACTGCTTTTCGCATAATGATATATTTTTTGTTTATTTAGGTAAAAATAGTACTTTTGAAGCAATATGCTTAAAAAAATTATAAAAATTGGATTGGTAACAGGAATTATAGGAATTCTATTTGTAATATTATTGGATTTTTACATTGTCAAATCTACCAAAAAACAGTTATTTTATAAGACTTCAAATGTAAAAGTATCCTATACAGGTCTTGTGCTTGGAGCAAGAGTTTACAAAAACGGAAATTTATCTTTAATTTTAAAAGATAGAGTAGTAGCTGCTTTAGAATTATATCATAAGAAAAAGATTAAGCGTTTTCTTTTAAGTGGTGATCATGGTACAAAATCCTATGACGAAGTAAATGCAATGAAAAACTATTTATTAAGGCATGGCGTTCCTAAAAAAGACATTTTTTTAGATCATGCAGGATTTGATACATATAGCAGTATTGTACGAGCAAAAAAAATATTTTTAGTAGATAATGTAATTATAATAACACAAAAATTTCATTTGAAAAGAAGCGTATTTATAGCTAATAATATCGGATTAAAAACACAAGGGTTTATTTGTGATAAACACAATTATGGCATTGCAAAAGCAATGTTTATTCGTGAAAAATTGGCAAATGTAAAAGCATTTTTTGAAGTTTTTTTACATGTAAAACCAAAATATTTAGGTAAGAAAATTCCAATAACAAAAGACAGTAAATGGAGTTTTGATTAATTTGAATTTTATGGATTAAGTTTGTTAGCACTAAAAGCATACTACTATTTCGCTATGAATCCAAATTATATTAAAATAAATGTTTTAGTATAATTTGGACTCTTTAACGAAATTTTAATACCTATAATTAGGTGTTATTTAAAAAATCCACCTAAAAGACTACCTATTCCGCCTTTTTTTCCGCCACTAAGTAACATTCCTGCTACATCGTCAATAATACTACCATCACCATCAGCATCTAAAAGTCGATTAACTAAACTTTGCTGTTCTTTGTGTCCATTTCCTAACATTCCGCCAAGTAAATCCGACAATCCTCCTTGGTCTGCAACACCAACTTCACGAGTTTTTTTACCTAAAGCACCCATTAAAAACGGACCAGCAACTTTTAAAATATTCATTGCTGTTCCCATATCAATACCACTAGATTTACTAACAGCCATTGCTACATTATCTTGTTTTCCGCCAAAAACATGCTTTAATATTCCAGAACCATCTTGTAAAACATCCTCGTCAACAGAATCTCCGCCAAGTACGCTTCCTAATTTATCTAAAATACTACCATCGTGTTTACCTGTCAATGCATTTAGCAAACCCGAAGCACCTTCTGGTGAGGATGCATTGTTTTTCATTGCTCCTAAAATAAGCGGCATTGCTGTGCTTATCGCTTTTTGTGAAGTGCCTTGTTCCAAGCCAAATTGTTTACTAACACCTTGTATTAAAGTGTTTCCCATTTCTCCTTTTAATAGGTCTAAAATTCCTGCCATTTTCTTTTTTATTTAATGATTACTAATTTTTTTTCGCAAGTTACATTTTTTTTTGCAATTACCAAAATGAAATTATCGTGCCATTTTTTTTGTTTTTTAAGGGATAAATAAAAATCATTTTATATATTAGTCGCTTAATTATAACTTATGAAGAAATTAGCATTACATTGGAAAATATTAATAGGAATGATTCTCGGTGTTTTAATGGGAGTTTTATTCTCTAATTTAGTAGGAGGAAAAGAACTAATTCAAGATTGGATAAAACCTTTTGGTAAAATATTTATCAATTCTTT
>CAYOWM010000253.1:0-3221 GCA_964407635.1 uncultured Flavobacteriaceae bacterium | reverse complement strand
AAAGCACAATTTGGAGGACAACGTTTTGGAGAAATGGAAGTTTGGGCATTAGAGGCTTATGGTGCATCTGCAACACTTAGAGAAATCTTAACCGTTAAATCTGATGATGTATTAGGTAGAGCAAAAACCTACGAATCTATTGTAAAAGGCGAAGTTTTACCAGAACCAGGTTTACCAGAATCTTTTAACGTATTAATGCATGAATTAAGAGGTTTAACATTAGATGTTAGATTAGAAGATAAAAATGGTATGGATATTAACGCAAGTAATAATTAAAATTTAGTCAATCTACAAAAAATAGGCAACTATTTTCTGTAGAAAAACTTTAAACTAATATATATAATGGCAAAAAGAAATAAAAAATACTCCGTTAAAAAGTTTGATAGAATTTCAATTGGTTTATCATCACCAGAAAAAATCTTAAAAGCATCAAGAGGAGAAGTTTTAAAGCCTGAAACAATTAATTATCGTACGCACAAACCAGAGCGTAACGGATTGTTTTGTGAACGAATTTTTGGTCCTGTAAAAGATTTTGAATGTGCTTGTGGTAAGTATAAAAGAATCCGATATAGAGGAATTGTTTGTGATAGATGTGGTGTAGAAGTAACCGAAAAAAAAGTTCGTAGAGATAGAGTAGGACACATCGATTTAGTTGTTCCTGTTGCTCATATTTGGTACTTTAGATCATTACCTAATAAAATGGGTTACCTTTTAGGTTTACCTTCTAAAAAATTAGATATGATTATTTACTACGAAAGATACGTAGTAATTCAACCAGGTATCGCAAAAAATGCAGAAGGAATTCCATTACAAAAAATGGATTTCTTAACCGAAGAAGAATATTTAGATATTTTAGACACACTTCCACAAGAAAATCAGTACTTAGAGGATACAGATCCAGATAAGTTTATTGCTAAAATGGGAGCAGAATGTCTTAAAGAATTATTATCTAGAATAGATTTAGAAAGCTTGTCTTACGAATTAAGACACAAAGCAAATACCGAAACTTCAAAACAACGTAAAACAGAAGCGTTAAAGCGTTTAAATGTTGTTGAAGCTTTTAAAGATGCTAATAAAAATAGAGAAAACCGACCAGAATGGATGGTAGTAGATGTAATTCCTGTTATTCCACCAGAATTGCGTCCGTTAGTACCATTAGATGGAGGTCGTTTTGCAACATCTGATTTGAATGATTTATATCGTAGAGTAATTATACGTAACAATCGTTTAAAAAGATTAGTTGAAATTAAAGCTCCGGAAGTTATTTTACGTAATGAAAAACGTATGTTGCAAGAGTCTGTAGATTCTTTATTTGATAACACACGTAAATCATCTGCAGTAAAAACACAAAACAATAGACCATTAAAATCCTTATCCGATTCGTTAAAAGGTAAGCAAGGACGTTTCCGTCAAAATCTTTTAGGAAAACGTGTGGATTATTCTGCTCGTTCGGTAATTGTTGTTGGTCCAGATTTAAAATTATACGAATGTGGATTGCCAAAAGATATGGCAGCCGAATTGTACAAACCTTTTGTTATTCGTAAATTAATTGAAAGAGGTATTGTAAAAACGGTAAAATCTGCAAAGAAAATAATCGATCGTAGAGAACCTGTTGTTTGGGATATTTTAGAAAATATTTTAAAAGGACATCCAGTATTACTGAATCGTGCTCCTACACTTCACCGTTTAGGTATCCAAGCATTTCAACCAAAATTAATCGAAGGAAAAGCAATTCGTTTACATCCTTTAGTATGTACTGCATTTAATGCCGATTTTGATGGTGACCAAATGGCTGTTCACTTACCTTTAGGTCCTGAAGCAATTTTAGAATCACAATTACTAATGTTAGCCTCTCATAATATATTAAATCCAGCAAATGGTTCGCCAATTACTGTACCATCACAAGATATGGTACTTGGATTGTATTATATGACAAAAGAGAGAGTATCTACAAAAGAAGTAAAAATTAAAGGAGAAGGATTAACGTTCTATTCACCAGAAGAAGTAAATATTGCTTTTAATGAAGGTGTAGTAGAATTGAATGCTAAGATTAAAGTACGAACACAAGATATTGAAGACGGAAAAATTGTTACAAAAATAATCGATACAACCGTTGGTAGAGTATTATTTAATCAAGTTGTTCCTATTGAGGCAGGTTATATTAACCAAGTATTAACTAAAAAATCCTTACGTGATATTATTGGTGATGTATTAAAAGTTACTAGTGTACCTGTAGTAGCAGAATTTTTAGATAATATTAAAAATATGGGATTCCAGTTTGCATTTAAAGGTGGATTATCCTTTAGTTTAGGAGATATTATTATTCCTGAAGAAAAACAAGGTTTAGTAGAAAATGCAAACAAAGAAGTAGATGCTATTTGGCAATCCTATAACATGGGTATGTTAACAAATCAAGAGCGTTATAATCAAATTATTGATATTTGGGGTTCTACAAATAATATGTTAACCGAAATGTCTATGAAACGTTTGCGTGAAGATAAAGCAGGATTTAATTCCGTTTATATGATGCTTGATTCAGGAGCAAGGGGTTCTAAAGAGCAAATTAGACAGTTAACTGGTATGCGTGGATTAATGGCAAAACCTAAAAAATCTACTTCTGGTGGAGGACAAATTATTGAAAATCCAATTTTATCTAACTTTAAGGAAGGGTTATCTATTTTAGAATACTTTATTTCTACGCATGGTGCACGTAAAGGACTTGCAGATACAGCACTTAAAACTGCAGATGCAGGATATTTAACACGTCGTTTGGTAGATGTATCGCAAGATGTAATTGTTAACGAAGTGGATTGTGGTACTTTAAGAGGTTTAGATGTTTCGGCGTTAAAGAAAAACGATGAAATTATGGAAACACTAGGTGAACGTATCTTAGGTAGAATTACCTTAAATGACGTGTATAATCCTAGAACTAACGAAGTTATTGTTGCAGCTAATACGGAAATCACCGAAGATATTGTAGCCATAATTGAAAAAGCTGAAGTAGAATCTGTTGAAGTGCGTTCTGCTTTAACTTGTGAAGCTAAAAAAGGAATTTGTGCTAGATGTTATGGACATAGTTTATCTACTTTAAAAATGGTACAACGTGGTGAGTCTGTTGGAGTTATTGCAGCACAATCTATTGGTGAACCAGGAACACAGTTAACTTTACGTACGTTCCACGTTGGAGGTATTGCAGGAAACATTTCTGAAGAAAATAAATT
>CAYOWM010000252.1:0-3243 GCA_964407635.1 uncultured Flavobacteriaceae bacterium | reverse complement strand
AGTCCTTTTCTTTTTTTTTCTTTAATTTTTTCAACTAACTTTTAATATACTTCACCTGCAAGGCAAACAAAGAAAAACAGTAGTACATAAACAGTAGTACATAAATTGAAAGTATTGAAAAGAGAATTGAAAAATTAACTTCTATAAATAATTTTGTTTTTTACAACCCACAGAAAAAAAGAAGCCAACGTACACTGCATACATTTGCAAATCACACAAGTCTGTCCAGATTCCAAAATTTGCAAAGGAGTATGATTTTAAACATTTAATTTCTTTGCAGAAAGATTATTGAATACATGTTACTAAAATACACCGTTTGGAACATAAATGCACCATATAACAAAAAATGTAAATATTGAATAGCACTGTGAATTAGACATATACAAAAATGGCACACAATTTGATACCATAAAAGTATGTCAAAAATTATTTTAGAAAATATTGAAAAAGCATTTATAACTGAGAATAGTAAAGTTATTGCTTTGTCACCAATTAATTTAAAAATTGATGATGGGGAATTTTTATGTATCTTGGGAGAAAGTGGTTGTGGAAAAACGACTCTATTGCGAATACTTGCCGGATTGGAAATACCAACAAGTGGCAAAGCAATAATTGATGGGAAACAAATCACATCACCAGACTTTAAACGTGGAGTTGTTTTTCAGAAACCTAATTTATTACCATGGTTATCTGTAGAAAAAAATATTTCTTTAGGATTTAAAATTAGAAATGAAAAATTTAATAAAGAAAAAATAGATAATATTATTAAATTAGTTGGATTAGAAGGGTTTGAAAAAGCAAAGCCTTCTAACTTATCTGGCGGTATGGCGCAAAGAGTTGCAATAGCAAGAGCATTAGTAAGTGACCCTGATATATTACTTATGGATGAACCTTTTGGAGCTTTAGATGCCTTAACTAGATTAAAATTACAATCTGAACTAACAAAGATTTGGTTAAATCGTGGAATTACGATAATTTTTATTACACACGATATTGACGAAGCAGTTACATTAGCAACAAGAATACTGGTAATGACACCAAGGCCAGGAAGAATTGGTAGAGTAGCACAAGTTCCGTTAGAATACCCGAGGTCAAGAATCTCTGAAGAATTTATAAGATTAAAAAGTATAATTTCAGAAGAGTTAGTATTACTATTAAATGAAGCAGACTATATAAAAAATAATAATTTAAAATTTAGGTAAAATGAAAACTTTAACAAAAATCCTTAAAAAAAACAAAAAGTATTTTACTTTTTTTCTGGTTGCCAGTTTTTTTAGTTTCTTTTTATTAATTTCTTGTAACAATAATGACTCTAAGAAAAAAGAAAATGCCGTTACAAATAGTAATAAAGACACTCATGTTTTAAAAAGTGCTTATATCCCAATATTAGATTGTGTTCCTATTATTGTTGCCTACGAAAAGGGGTTCTATAAAGAAGAAGGAATTAAAGCTGAAAAACCAGTTTTAATAAGATCATGGCCGGCAATAATGGAAGCTTTTACTTCTCGACAAATTGACTTAACCCACATACTTCTACCACAGGTTGTTTTTCTTAAATACGAACAAAATATTGATTTAAAATCTGTAGGTTTTAACCATAATGATGTCGTTGCAATGTTAATCTCAAAAAATTTGAATAGTGTATGTGATTTGGGGGGTAAAATGGTGGGATGCCCGACATGGTGGGCTCCTCATACGGGAATATTTGAAGATGTAATAAGAAAAGCAGGGCTAGTTCCTGTTGTTGGAAAAACAAAAGATCAGTTAGCACCTAATGAGGTTGGTTTTATAGTTGTTCCACCACCTGATATGGTAGAAGGATTAAAAAGTGGCAAAATTGCGGGATGCACTGTTTCCGAACCTTTTGGTGCAGCAGCAGAACTATTAGCAAATGCAAAAATGGTAAAAATGTCAGGTGATGTATGGAATAATCATCCTTGTTGCCAATCTGTTATGATGACCGACTTCATTAATGAAGACAGAGACCGAGCTCAAAGAATTACTAATGCAATCTATAAAGCAACATTGTGGGCTCACAATCATAGAGAAGAATTAGCACAAATGTTAGGAAAAGATGGAGGTGGTTATTTTCCAATGCCTGTTAAAGTAATTAGAAAAGCATTGTTTGATCAAGACTTAGCAAAATATGGACCAAATGGAACAGGTGCTATTATGCACACTGAATGGGATGTCAAAAGAGTAAAATTTTACCCATATCCATACCCGTCAGCTTTTGAAATGAACATGAATATGATGAAAACAATGGTAGTTTCTAAATCTGCTAAATTGAGTCAAAAATTAATCAATCTTTCTCCAAAAGAAATTGCTTACGACTTAGTAGATTATAAATTAGCTGATTCTGCATATCAGTATATTGGAGGAGATAAAGCATTTGGTATAGATAGCATAGGAAAGGAAAGAAAAGAAATATATGATGTATTATTGAACAAAGCAAATACTTGTCCAAAAAAATAGTGTACTGTGCTTAAAACAAAAAAAATATCATCAATAATACTTTACTCTTCAGGAGTGCTGGCTGCAATCATAATATGGTGTCTTGCAAGTAATAATACTGAATCGACACTTCACAGATTCAATTTACCTGATACAGTAGTAGCATTCGGAAATTTGATGATTAATTTAAACTTTTGGAAAAGTACTTTAGAAACATTACAACGGTTATTTATAGGTCTTGGTATTGCTATTGTTTTAGGTGTTCCTATCGGTATCCTTACAGGTTATTTTAGTAAATTTCATCAATTTACGTATGTTACATTTCAGTTCCTTAGAAACATCTCACCATTATCTTGGACTCCTGTTGCAATTATCCTTTTCGGAATAGGATCACAACCTGTATATTTTTTAGTTAGCATTGCGGCTATTTGGCCTATTATTATCAACACTGCCGCAGGGGTTCAATCCGTTGATAAACAATGGATTGAGGTGGCGAAATGTTTGGGAGCTGATGATAAAGGTATTCTTAAACATATTCTGATAAGAGGTTCCCTCCCTTCTTTAATGGTAGGCATTCAACTTGCTTTTGGTGTTGCTTGGTTAGTTATTGTTCCTGCCGAGATGCTAGGCGTGTCATCGGGTTTGGGTTATATGATTCTTGATTTTAGAGACATAAATGAGTATCCTTCAATTATGGCAGTAATTGTCGCAATTGGTCTGATTGGAATTGCCCTTGATATACCACTAAGAAAACTTATCAAAAAAGTTAGCTGGGATTAAATCATATAT